>JBIKMF010000034.1:0-17728 GCA_044359425.1 Phycisphaerales bacterium | reverse complement strand
GTGATTGGAGTTGGACCGACGACTGACCAACGTGCCAGCGAGAGCCTTGCGAGGAGTTGCTACTGACGGCGCTTCTTCGGTTCGCCCTCGTTCGTCTTCTTTGAGTTCCTTTGGCCGGAATCGCTGGACCCCGACTCGTCGTCGGTGCTGTCCCCATCCTTGGAACCTGACTTGTCGTCGGAGTCGGTGGATTCCTCCTCGCCGTCACGAGCGTCGGCGATTCGCTGGAACTCATCAGCGTTCTTCCGCAAGCCACTCGCGAGCCACCAGTACGTGACGAAGTTCGCAATAAGCACCACCACCACCATCGCCGCGACCGCCACACCCGCGCGGGTTGCCACGACGGCCGGCGGCACCACAACCTCCCGTTCCTCCATGATCTTCTCGATTCCTGGCACGATCGGGTCCTCGAGCTTCACAAGTTCATCGTTGAAGCCGATCGCCGTCTTGAGGCGGGTCATGTAGTCTCGGAGCTGAGCCACCTCTCTGTATTTCTCGCCCGTGAACCCCAGCGCCAGTGCGTGAAGGTAAATCTCTCGGCGGCCGCGGACTTGCTCCCCTTCGCAGTCATTCAGAACAAAGTCAAGCTGCTCAAAGAACGTCGTGGCCCACCCCTGATCGGCGTATCTCACCACGCAGAGATACCCCGGGGGAGCCACCCAGGCGTCGCGGTGGGGCCCTTGCCAACGATTCATGGTGTCGTCGATCAACTGACAGAGGATTCGCTCTACGCCGATCGAGTCAAGGCTACGGTTCTCGCGGAGTTCAGGGTCCCGAACGGCGAATTCCTCATTCAACCCCTCGGCTTCGGCCAGAGCCGCGGCCTGTTTAAGGAGCCTTTCGGCAGTCCCGCGCAGCTTGACGGCGTCCAGGCTGACTCCGAGCCTTCGATTCCGGTTGACTTGGCAGACAAAGTCGAAGATGGGATGGCATATTTCAACGATCCTGCTCATTCAACGGCTCCGGCGGTCGGTCTGCTTCTATGCGTCCGCCGCGACGCGGCAGAGTCGGCTTGTCAGTCTACCTCCTGCAGCGGAAATGAGCGACCCAGGCCGCAACGCGATCTCAAATTTCGCGCAGCCAACTTGGTACAGGCATGTCCGCTCGCAAGAAGCGACCGGGACACCCCCGTTCACCCGATTCGGTCGCACAGTCCCGCGGTGCAGCTCTCCCCTAAAGGGTCATGTAGAGGTGGAATGAAGCCTCGAGTAGCTGGCTTTCTGCCGGAGGGATGAGAATGTAGACCTTGCCGGTGGGCTCGTTGACGATCTTCCTCCAGCGTGGCTCGTCTTTCTCCTTATCGACGCGGAAGTACTCGAGCCCCACTTCGCTAGGAAAGTCGGGCGGGCGGCGTTCGGCCCGGCGAAGGGTCACTCCGGCGAAGGGGTTGGCAACGTCCGACTCAGGAACAAACTTGACCGTGGTGTTCGAGGTCATTGCGGCAGCCCATCGCTCGACGTCCTGATTGTGCTTTACCCCGACGTAGAAGTCCTTTCCCTTGGTCTTGTGCTCCGCGGTGAGGACCGCTTGAAAACGGTTCTGTCTCTGCGGCATGAACTGCACCGAGAGGTACCTGGCAGTGAGGTCGCCCACCAGCAGCTTTTTGTTGAACTTGGCGAAGAGCGGGAAGACCCATCGGCCGGGCTCCATGTGGTCGTATTCGGGGCATTCGAACGGATCGCTCCCCTCCTTGTTCGCGAAGGAGAGGGGGGCGGAGAGAGCCCCGAGCAACTCTCGCAACCGGCAGTAGAGCGCGACGGGCGGCACACACTGGGCCTCGGCAAGGGTCGAGAGCGTACCCAGTGCCGCGTTCACGTGAGCGAGCCGGTGCATCGCGAACATCGCTTTGGGCACAACCGGAACCGCCGGATCGAACCTGCTGATTTCGTCTAGGAGGGTACGGCGGGATTCAGCGAGCGAAGCCCGAAGCGTCTGAACCTGTTCGCACATCACCGGAGACGCTCCAAACACGGCGACCGGGGGGATGTACTCCTCTTTCTCCCGCGGCCGCACCTGGCGCTCGCCTTCGGCGAGATAGGGCTCGACCCGGAGAATGCGGAGGTACTCCATATTGTGAGTGTCGTTCATCTGCGTGGTAAGCCACGCGTTGATCCTTTGGATCTCGACCGTCTGCGGATTCCCGCCCGTGTACTCGTCCACAAGATTCTCGGCCCTGGCCAGCCGATACACGTGTTTGACCGAGGTGGGGTCGTTCCCGCCCTCGACTACGTTGCGCCCGCCGGGTTGCTTCTTCGGGACTGCGAGGTAGATACTAAGTTCCCCCCGGGCTCGCTCAAAGTCGGCCGAGATGTTCAGAGCGGGGATCGTCGTATTGCCTTCTTTTTCCGGGTGGCATACTTCGAGTCCACTAGGCATGACGACCCGAAGCCGGCTGAACGAGACCTGACCGCTGCGAAGCTCGGGCTCGTTCAGTTCGCGCCAGACCACGCCCGTGGGGTACGAAACCGCCATCGCGCGTTCGGCGACGAACTGGTCGCTGAGGATCCGCTGCATCAACTGGAGGTGATGCTGTTGAAGGAACTGTCCCTCCCTCCAGCTCATCTGTCCGTGCTTAAACATGTTATTCCCCTCGCACCGCCACCGGAAGGGGGTGCGGATCAATCGCGGAGCTTTTCCCGAACTTGGGCACCGAAAGACTTGACGACCGCGCGACCGAGGTGGAACGCGTGCGGCTTGTCAGTTTCGCTGAGCTTGTCACCCAACACCTTCTTGAGGATGTCCAGAACCTCCTTTTCGGAGAGTTTGGCGGGGCCGAACATTCCCGACGGAATTCTCTTGCGCTCGACCGCGAACGCCTCCATGATGGCGTCGTAGGAGAAGGTCGACTCCAACTCCGCGTGGAGCCGCTTGATGGACGGCCCCACGGCGTGCAGCTGCGCGTGCAACTGCTTCTGTTTACCGTAAAAATAACCCGCGTAGAGCGTCTTCGTAAGTTGCTCTCTGAGCTGCGCACCCTCCGCTACGGGCGGCAGCAGCCAGAACTTCCGAAGTTCTTCGCGCAAGTTATCCTCGCGTTTGCGGATCGCGAGCGGAATCTCCTCGTTCGAAACCTCGAGCACCATCAGGTTCGAAGCGAGTTCCTGCTCGATCTTCAAGAACTGCCCGATGACGAACGCGAGCGCCGCCAAGAGCTTTGTAGGCTCAACCGGTTGGCCGGTCGGCAACCCTATCGACTTCGAGTAGTCGCCCTCGGGAACGACGGCGGGAGGAAGCTTGACCGGGGGGACGCTCGGCGACGGCCCCGAACCCTTTGGCCCCCCAGCAGCGCCGCCCGCGCGGACGCCGACCTCCGCCATCACCTCAGCCACCTCTCGTTGCCGGTCCACCGGGGTCGACTTCCAGGCGGTCTTGATCCTGACCGCCAGCTTCACTGGCTGCGAGAGTTCCTCGGTCAGCGCCGCCACCTGCTTGGTCAGGTCCGCGACCTGCCGGTTCAACTCGGCGATCAACCGCTCGTTTGCCGACGTGCCGGGATCCGCCCCGTGGACCTCCGCCGCCGGAAACCGCTGATCGAGGGCTGCCAGGAACGCCTGCCGGTCACGGGCGAGCCCGAACGCGGCGCAGTGCCTGTCAAGGACCTCCCTCAACTGAGCGAGACGCTCCGATTCTGGGCTATCTGCGAACTGCGATTGGCGTACCCGCAGCTCATTGGCCGCAGCTACCACGCTCATCGTCAACTCGCTGGATATGGACATGATCGAAGGCTCACAACCTGTCTCGCGTCTCACAGAGATCCCGCAGGATATCAGTTCAGAAGGTATGCTGGCGAACGACCCGTTGTCAACCACAGGGTGCGTACCGCGCTTACCATGCGGTTGATCCCCGGACAGCGGTGCCCACACCGCGATCGCGAGCCGGATCGCCGGGAACCCGGCATTCTCAAGCCTACGCATCGGTCGAGACCTCCAGTGCATACCCAAGATACCCCGATCGAAATCTTGTCCCCCCTCCCGATTACTCTTGACCCGGAGCGATGGGCCCTGCTGTCGGTCGATCCCACCTCCCCCCGTGGCTTCCTTCGCGTCTGCTTGCCTTGTCGCGTCGGTCCCGAGGAAGTCACGGATGCACATAGCCACGAACCGCTTGTCCTGCTCCGCACGGAGGTTGACAGCCGCGTCTACCTGGCCTGCGAGGTCGACGCCGCGGACCGAGTGCTCCGTTGGCTTGAGCTTTGGATTCAGGACACCAAGGGCATCGAACGGTCTTTGCCGGGGTTCCTCTCCAGTGTCACTAACCGTTCGATGGACGAACGCTGGGAGCGCATGTGCCGCGGATTCGAGTCGCTTGGCTCGCAGGGGGTAATCAGGACAGGCTACGAGTTCAGATCGCCGCCACCCTCCTTTCTCGATCCAGCCGCTTCGGAGCTTATCGTCCCGCAAACTCGGGCGGGCAAGCCCTGGGAACTTTGCACGGATGACGCCGAACTCGATCAGAACGGCCGCACCAAGTACTCCTCTTCCCTCGACCGCTTTCTACGGTTAAGCGACAGCCCGACCTACTTTCCCGCACAGGTCTCCGGGATGGACGCCCATGCTTTGGCGGGCCAGCAGGCCGAAGCGGCGGGCATGACAATTCCCGCAAGGAGCGTCCCACTGAACGCCGCCTGCGGACGCCTCATGCTCCGCCCACTCGTCCCGTTCCAGTACGGGTGGTTCGTCGACTTACTCACCGGCGCACCCATTTCATCCGAGCACTACATCACCGATCCTCCCGGCTACTCCCCGGCCGCGATGCATCTGCTCACCCAAGCCGGAGGCCTGGGAAGGAAGTGGATGCTCTCGGCCGAGTGTTCGCGCGGCGGCCGCATCATCGAGATCTTCGCCCTTAAGGTCCGGCTCTTCACCCAGGCGGTGAGAGCCGTGCGACAGTTCGTGGAGACAACGGGAACCCCCCTGTTCAACCTCTCCGACCAGAGCTTCCGTGTCTCCGTCGACCTGGATTGCGCGGAGCTTCCGCAGATGTGGACCGCCAAGGTGAGTCTCTGCCAACCCGGCACTGCTCTTCGAATCCACGTCGGGTCAACCAGCCAGCCCTACTACGTGTCGGTCGAATCGCAGGAATCAAGACCCGGAGATTCGATCACACAGACGCTTTACTCACCCAACGCCGCAGACGCCATCCCGAGCGGTCGTGGCAACGTGAGACTTGATCATCGCACCAACGATCCGGAGGGTGCCTGTTTCATCGCCACCCTCCACTGTGATCACTGGCTTCCCGTTGCGTCGGGCGATCTTGCCTGGATTCGTCTGTACTTCCGGGGCGAGTCCTTAGACCTTTATGGATCGGTGGTTGCGCCCCCCGATGCCGGGGCGAACCGCCCCTCGGTTCGGGTCGAGACATTCCGACAAGCCCTGCCGCCGCACGCCGACGCATTCCTCCGCAACAACGGCATGGACTTCCCTGGCACCGTGTTCGGCTTTGTGCCCTTCCGTCGAACTCCCGTTGACTTGCATTCGCTCGGCATGCTCGGCATAAGGACGCTGCTGTGTGGCCGCGCATCGGAACTCGCCGGGATGCGGAACACACTGCTCGATTTCATGCGAAGCCTACCCCAACCCGACCCCAAACAGACCATCGATGCGGCGCTCGAAGAGGCGATTCGGTCGGCATTTGAGCGAAACCAAGCAAACTGCCGCGAGCGGCTGGGGTCACACCTGCTGGTCTCGTGCGAACTCACCGAGCCCAAAGAGCTGATCGCGCGAGTTGTGCCACCCTCCCTGTGGCACAAGACCATCGCACTCCTGCTCCGAATGTTTCCTGCTCAAGGTCCCTACAGTCTCTTCCAAGACCTCGGTGGTACCGGCGACCTTTCACTTCCACATGTCTTCGACGACTCCCTCCGATCACTCGAGGAGATCTCCAACTCGCTTCGGTCGCTTCTGCTCAACGAGGACCGTTGGAACGGGGAGATCCGCGGCATAGTTCGCTCAGCGATGCGCAGCTGAGAGGCGACTCATCCCTCCGTCGGGTTCATACGACAGTGCAGCCACGCTCGTGCCTTCGCCCAGTCACCTTCCACGGTGCGCAGCGATGTCCCCAGCATCGCCGCGATTTCTTCGTTGCCACGCCCGGCGAAGAAACGCAACTGAACGATCTCCGCGTGACGCGGGTTGAGTTGCTCAAGATCGCTCAGCGCCTCGTCGAGGGCGACAATATCCACGTTGCGATCCGGCGCCGCGAGATCCATAAGTTCGAGCGGCAAGGCCCCCGCTCCGCCCCCCCGCTTCTCCGCGTCTCGGCTCCTCGCGTGGTCAACCAGCGCGTTGCGAATGACGCGTGCCGCACGACGAACAAAGTGCTGCCGATCAACCGGGGTCTTTTCTCCGCCCGCGAGACGCAAGAACGCCTCGTTCACCAGAGCCGTCGGCTGAAGCGTGTGCCCTTCTCGCTCACCCTGCATCATCGAGTACGCGATCTTGCGCAGGTCTTCATACTCTTGCACCCACATTTCGCGGTTACGGACTTGCTCTGAAGTATCCAAGAATCACCCCACATGCTCGCTGCTGCCTCGCACGGTAAGAAGATCCTCGCTTCTCGCGTGCCGTCCAGAACACGAGCCGGGGATCATACCACGGCGCAGGTGAATCGACCGACGTAGCCCCCTCAAGCAGCCATACGCCCCCATCTAACCCACTCCGCCTGCCAACCCCCGCTGGCCCTGTGGCCCAACCCAGGGCCGTAACATCCAACAATTCTGAAGAACAGAAGCGGGAGCAGCCCGCGGCTTCCGCTCTTGTTAGTGTCACGAGGCCGAAAATCCCACCCAGAGCGGGGCGACAGGGTGTCGCCCAACCCTCGGGCCCCCCGGACGCGTTGAGGGTACCATGGTCCGCGGTTCGACCAACATCCCGGCCGCGACGGTCGCCGTGTTGTTTACGAATCACCGTTCCGCTCCCGCGAATCCACACGCCCCGAGCGATCCGTCCGAACAGTCTCGGAGATTCTCATGCGACAGAACTCCCCCAAGTCCACCGGTAGCAGCCCCCGAAAGAGCGCGGCACCCAAGCCCAAGGCCGAAGGCGGCAAGCGTCGCCCGGCTGCCAGCGCGGCCTCCCGCCGACCCGAGCGTTGGACGCAGGCTGGCAGGCCGATTGCGATCGGGGTCGGGGGCCTTGCTCAGGACGAACTCCTGCTCCGCCGATTCGAGTGGCGCGAGGAACTCGGCCAGCCGTTCGAAGGACGGGTCGTTCTCCGGAGCGAGAACCACTCGATCGACCCGCTCAAAGTACTCGGTCAGCCCGTCGCGATCCGTGTGGACGCGCCCGGCGGTGGCGTTCGGTACTTCACGGGCTTCGTCTCCCAGTTCGAGCAGACCGAGGCCATGGGCGGCGGGCTGGCGGGGTACGAGGCGGTCGTTGTGCCGTGGTCCTGGTTCATGACCCGCACCGCCGACTGCCGCATCTTCCAGGAACAGGACGTCGTCGCGATTGTCTCCAAGGTCATGAAGGAGGCCCCCGCCCCCACCTTCGTCAACCGCCTTGTCCGCAAGTACCCCGCGTACGAGTACAAGGTCCAGTACCGAGAGACCGACTTCGCCTTCGTTCAACGCCTCCTCGAGTTCGAAGGGATCTTCTACTACTTCTCTCACACCGCCGAGGGCCACACCCTCAACCTCGTTGACAGCAACTCCGCCAGGTCCGGCGGGACCGATCGCCCGGCGGCGCTCAGGTACCTCCCCGGCAGCGAGTCCAAGTCCGACCCCGAGGCCGTCTTCGAGTGGCGCCTGGTCAACCGCGTGCAGGCCGGCCGGTACCAGGCCACCGACTACGACTTCAAGAAGCCCTCGACCTCCCTCTTCTCCAAGTCGGAGATCCCGCGCCCACACGCCCAGGGCCAACTCGACATCTTCGACTACCCGGGACGCTACTTCGAACATGCGGCGGGCGACACCCTCGTCCGCACCCGCATGGAAGAACTCGCCTCACAGTACGTCCGGACAACCGGCAGGACCTCCCACCGCGGCGTCTACGCGGGGGGGCTCGTTGGCCTGACCGGGCATCCCCGGGCGGATCAGAATCGCGAGTACCTCGTCGTCAAGGCCCTCCACACCGCCGACGCGGGAGAGTTCGACGCCGACCCGGAAGACTCCGAACAGTCCGTGTACGAATGCGCTTTCGAGTCCATGCCCGTCGACATCGTCTACCGCCCGCCGCAGGTCGCTCCGATCCCGCAGATCCGCGGGCCGCAGACGGCGATGGTGGTGGGTCCCTCGGGGCAGGAGATCTATACCGACGAGTACGGCCGCGTGAAGCTCCAGTTCCACTGGGACCGGTACGGCAAGAGCGACGAGCACTCCTCGTGCTGGGTGCGCGTCTCTCAGCCGTGGGCGGGGAAGGGCTGGGGCGGCATGCAGATCCCCCGCATCGGCCAGGAGATCGTGGTGGAGTTCTTGGAGGCCGACCCGGACCGCCCGCTCATCACCGGACGCGTGTACAACGCCGAGAGCATGCCGCCGGTCTCGGCGGCCGGCCGGGATGCGAAGAAGGGGGAGGTGAACCCCAAGAACGCCGTCGAAGCCGCGATGCAGATGACGATGCGCTCGAACAGCCTGGGCGGCAGCGGCGGCCACAACGAAATCACGATGCACGACGCGGGCGGCGCCGAGAAGCTCTTCATCAAGGCCCAGAAGGACGAGGTCCACCTCGTTCAGAACGACCGCAAAGACACCGTCCTCCGCGACGAAGACCGCGAAGTAGTGCAGAACCGCACCCGAAAGGTGGGGAAGAACGAAGAAGTCGAGGTTGGCAAGGACCAGGACATCAGCGTTCAGGGAAACCGCTCCGTCACCGTCGCCGGCAACGAAGTCCACACGGTCCAGAGTTGCCGCGCTCAGACGGTGATGATCTCAGAGAACTACATGACCGGCGTTTCGAAGACCGTCCAGACCGGGATGGCCCATATCGAGACGATCGGCTTCCTTCACGCGCTGCTGGTGGGACTGAAGCGTGTCAGCGTCGTCGGCTACAGCGACACCGAAATCGTGTTGCAAAACAAGACCGACACCGTGGGTGCCGACTGGAGCGTAACCACCAAAGGCAGTGCCTCCCACACCGTGAAGAAAGACCACTCGCTTGATGTTGTCGGCAACACGGGGATCAAGTCGGGCAAGCGGCTGGTCATCGAGTGCCCCGACATCACCCTCAAAGGCAAAGGCGGCTTCATCCGCATCACCTCCGACGGCATCCACATCGAAGGCGATAAGGTCTTCCTCAACTGCAAGAAGTCGACCTTCGAACCGCTCAAGAAAGAAGAGGACAAGCCCGCCGCAGCATCCAAGGAGGACTCCAAAGGCAAGGGCGACGGAAAGACCGGCAGTTCCTCCTCAGGTGCCAGCGGGGCTGGAGCAGGCGGGGGCTCGGGCGGCGGCGGCATCCTGGGATCCGGCGTCGGACCGGATCTGGGCCTCAAGGACATTCTCAGCAAGGTCCCCGGCCTCGAGAAGTATGCCGGCTTGGGAGGAATGATCGACGGTCTGATGAACGGCCAGATCCCCGACTTCAGCCAACTGCTGAACTCCATTCCCAAAGACCTTCTCCCGAAGGGGGTCCAGGAGATTCTCTCCCAAGTCCAACAGGCGGCCGCCGCAATCGAAAATCCGCCTACTACTCCGCCTTCGCTCACAGGTAGTTCTGGCAGTGGTGGGAAGGCCGGAACTAGCGGCTCAGGCGGGGGAAAGCCGGGATCCGATCCTGACGCGCAGGATGACCAGAACTCGGAATCCGACGACGACCCCAAGGATGATTCTGCCCCATCGTCCGGTGGCGGTGGCGGGGGTGGTGGCGGCGGTGGCGGCGGCGGCGGCGGCGGCGGTAGTAACGACAATCAAGACTCAAACTCGGATGCCACTGAAAGTGGCCAGAAGCCTGAGCTCAATGACTATCAGGACCTCGTCCTTTTCGCTGAAGAACGCGGCTTCACCGTTACCTCAACCAACGGCGGCTCGCACAATCCCGGCAGCGCGCACTACCAAGGCCGCGCCATCGACGTCCGAACCAGGGACAAGACAGACGAGGAAGTGGAACAGTTCATCGCCGAAGCCAGAGCGGCCGGCATCCGGGTACGCGACGAACGAACCCGGCCGCCTGGTCAGAAAGTCTGGAGCGGTCCGCACTTGCACCTTGAGGTTCCGTGACGCGGTCAGGAGGAGAGCACACCCATGCCCCAGTCCGCCCGCAAAACCGACGCCCACACCTGCCCCTCCTTCACCGGGAACACGCCGCACGAGGGAGGCCCCATCAGCTCCCCCTGCTCCCCCGACGTCGACATCGAGAACCAGCGAGCATCCCGCGGCTCTAAGGAGAAAACCTGCGACTTTGCGCTCTGCAAGACAGGGGAACCGGACTTCATCGCCGAGGGCGCAGGAACAGTGCTCATCAACAACATGCACGCCACACGGGCGGGAGATCGGACGACACACGGCGGCATCATCATGGGCCACGCGAACACAGTCGAGATGGGAGGTCCCAAGGTGCGATTTCGAGCGGTGAGCGGTGCCGGATCGGACACCCAGGAGAACGCGGCTCAGCAGGAAGCGGACGGGGAACAGGAGTCCGCCGGCGGCAACAAGACGGGGTCATCCGCGACCTCTTCGGGGGACGACCCTGCTCGTGAACGTCGAGGCGAGTGCTACGCACAGTTTGTGTTAGAAGGCGACGTATACCTTGGGGACCCCAAGTTCGTCGGACGGTGGCGAAGCCCCTTTCGCTTCCGCTGTACTTCATGGGACCCAGATACCGGCGGCAGTGAAAGTGCCCCCAATCCCGAGGCGATGACCAACAGAAAATGGTCGATCGAATGCCCGGACGGTACGGTTGAGGATCTGACCGAGGACGACGGGAACGTCACTTGGACGCCGCGACTTTTCGCAAAGGGCCCTTGGCCGGCACAGGTGGAGGCACAACAGATCCTGGTGACCATCGAAGTGACGGACGCGCAAGGCCATTGGTCGAAGCTGTCACGAGAAGTCCCCATCCTCCGCTCCAATCCCCTGCGATTTGCGCTGTTTTTCGGTGGGGGCGGCGACGAATGGATCGAACCGAACGTCAAAGGCACCTACCAGGGATTTGGCTTCCCTGATGTTTGGTACTTTCCGTGGGACAACGAACAGGAAGCGCTGGATTTCATCGAGGAACTGCGCGAGCAGACCGACGATGTCGCCCTGAGTTTAATCGGCCATAGTTACGGCGGCGACACGGCATGGGACGTTGCACACGCAACCGATGCGGACGTCCGGCACCTCGTCACTGTGGATGCAGCTTCGCAGTTTAGACCAAACTCCGATGCGATGATGTTTCCTGCTTCTGTCCGCGCTTGGATCAATATCTATCTTCGAGAGCGGTCCAGCTTGCCCAGCGCTATAGCAGATATCGGTGGCGACTGGGGAAACGTCGCTGCTGCTAGCAACTACGAGATCCCGGAGTCATCAGGACTTTCACACGCCAACTTTCGCAACATGTTCGAGTTCTACGGGACCGAGGTGGTTGTGCATAATGGCCTCTGGAACGGCACCAATCCTAACTAGCCGAAGGCAAGCGACACGATGCATATGCCGCAAAGGTTGTAGGCCCTCCCCGTGAGACGAACGCCATGCCCCAATCCGCCCGCAAAACCGACGCCCACACCTGCCCATCCTTCACCGGGAACACACCGCACGAGGGCGGCCCCATCACCTCCCCCTGCTCCCCCGACGTCGACATCGAGAACCAGCCCGCGTCCCGCGGCTCAGCCGAGAAGACCTGCGACTTCGCGCTCTGCAAGACGGGGGAACCGGACTTCATCGCCGAGGGATCCGGCACGGTCATGATCAACAACATGCACGCGACCCGCGTCGGCGACATGACCATGCACGCGGGCGTCATCACGGGGCATGCGAGCGATGTCGAGGTTGGTGGGCCGAAGGTGAGGTTTAGGCCGGTCAATCAGCGGAGCGGCTCCGGCGGCGAACGGAAGCCGATACAGAAAGGCGAGCCCAAGCCCCCGCTGACTCCCGAGCAGCCCGGTGGCGATGGCGTTTCGCCCCCGGTCGACAAGGACAAGAAGCTCTGCGTTGCCGAAGCGCTGAACGTACGCCTGAACCAGGCAGACGGAACCACGGTGTTGAGGCGATCGCCCGCCAACGCGTCGCACGTTTCAGACAGCCCCTATCACGCTGACATCCTTGTCGGTACGAACCATGGGCAGGCGAGCGCAGACCTGATTCTGAGCAAGCCGCTGTGCCCGCTCCACGACCAAGGGGCCCTGCGAATCCGATCTGAATCGGGCGAAACACTGCACGGCGTGCACGCGGAGTTTAGCCTGTCGCCGCCGATGCTTGCCACGGACTACCTGCCGTGGAACCGGTTCTTTGTCGGCAAAGACGACCTGCCGTCTTCCATCTACGAGATCATTCCCAACACCTGTGCCGCGGTCGAGACGATGCCGCCCATCGTGGTGAGGGTCTTTCCGGCGGTGGACGTCAAACTGTCCGGCGAACTCTCGCTATCCGCCTCGGTTGGAGAGCAACCCCTCGAAGAAAAGCCAAGGACTGACGGGCGGATGTTCGAGTTCTCCGTTTCGGCGTCGTGCCAGTATGGGAATAACTCGCAAGATTACTCCATCGGACTAGAACAAGACCTCACCAAATCAACCGACTACCTCAAGGATGTGCTTGAAAGCTACCTCAAACCGTCCGTGCACTTCCTCTCTCGACTCGCCAACTGCTCCGGCAGCTTTGAGTTTAACATGAAGATGGAGTTCTCCCGCTCTACGAAAACACCCGAGGATGCGGGGTATGGGGTCGACTTTGAAGGTAAAATGTTGGTCTGCATTGAGACAAGCGTGCAGTTCCCGTCCACCAACATAGTTACCCCGCTTGTCAGAGTTTTTGCTCTTAACCCCGTGGTCCGAGCAGTTGTCGCCGCCGCCGACTATCTTGGGATCGGCATAGACGACTTTCTGAAGGCAGAACTCGCACTCACCTTCGGAGTGTCCGGCACGGTCGAAGTTGTTTTTGGCGCTGATGTCACTTCCGCAATCACGGGGTCGGCGAGCGGGAGCTTCCGCCTCGCCGCGGAAGCCAAGATTGAGCGGAGTTGGTTCATTTTCAGCATCTCCGCTGAGGCCAGCGCGTCCGCGACCGCCACGATCGGCGGTAGCCTTTCGGCGGGCATCCGGCTCACTTCGGTTGCCGAAAGCAAGGGATCGCTGTATGTGAATGGGACGTTTGATGGCGTGGAGGTTACTCTGAACGCGGTGATCAAGGGCGGCATTGAGATCGGCCCCGCGGATGATGAAGATTCGGATCCGGCCGCGACCGAGCCGCAGGAAGACCAGGATGACGGCGTTTCCTTCTCGGGTTCCGCCCAAGACACCATCGAACGCGGCGTCGGCCGGAAGCTGGTCCTCGTCGACAAACGGACAACTGGCGACGTCGCCGTGCTAACCTGGTAACGATCATGATTCTCATCACACAGATCTCGTCGCTCGCTATCGAGGTCCGCCTCAACGGATTCCACGCCCTTCGTTCACGCGACACGTGGCGCACGAGCACCACTCTTGACGCGACCTACTGGGGAGGATCGAGCAACTGGCTTCAAATCACGCCGAAATCGCTCCCACCACTCCACACTGAGGAAGGGGACGTCTGTCGGTTCGCCCGAGTGGAAGTCGGTCAGCCTAACGAACAACCGACGTCGCGACTGGGAGATCATTCGGAAATCCTCGTTGACGCGGTCTGTCGTCCCGTTCACGTCGGTCGCAGCACCAGCTTGGTCGCTCAAGATCGGATAAGCGGAGGCACTCTGGAAGCCGCTCAGAATCAGACCTGTGATTTCCGATTCCCAGCACGAACCGACATGCAGGCCCGAGTGTGGGAGATCGCACGCGAAACAACTCCGCACCTCAGAACCGAACTGCTCGAGCGATTCGAGTATTTGCGCGAGCTTTTGCTTCGGGGCGACCGCCCGTCCATCCAGTCGCTCTTCGCCACCTGCGTCGACGATCGCGCGCGGATCGAGGCGCTCCCCGTCAGCACCGTCTGGGAGGCCACCGGCATTCCCATGCTGCTCGACTCAACCGGAGATTGGATCGCGGAACCAGCGAACTCGCTTCGGATCCGCACCGACCCTTCCGGGCGTGTAAGTTGGATCGAAACCGCTACAGGCAAATCACCATTCCGCCGTCGCTCGCGCGTCGCAGACGTGGTCACGCAGCTGCACGTTTCTTGGTGTTTGTTTGAAGGGAACTGGGTCGTCCTTGTGTAAGCAACGCCCGCTCTCCACATCCACCGATGGGATGCTATGCCGCAATCCGCCCGAAAGACCGACGCCCACACCTGCCCCTCCTTTACTGGGGACACGCCGCACGAAGGCGGCCCGATCAGTTCTCCCTGCTCTCCCGATGTGGCCATAGAGATCCAGTCAGCTGCGCGAGGTTCGAAGGAGAAGACCTGCGACTTTGCGCTCTGCAAGACGGGGGAACCGGACTTCATCGCCGAGGGATCCGGCACGGTCATGATCAACAACATGCACGCCACCCGCATCGGTGACATGACCGAGCATGCGGGCGTGATCACGGGCCATGCGAGCGATGTCGAGCTTGGTGGGCCGAAGGTGAGGTGCAAAAATGTCGAAAAGAGAGGCCCTGCCTGGAAGGAAGATCCCAAAGACCAGAAGAGCGGGGGCGCCAAGGGCGTGACGGACGCCAAGCAGCGCGAACCCAAAGCGCCAGGCGAAGAGGGTGGCAAGCACGATACCACAGGTGGAGATCAGCGTGCAGACCTGCGGACGCTGGCCGCAGCAGCTGCGCTGCATGGGCGATCACGAGATCACACTCGTCGCCTCAAGCCATCAGAACGGCACTGCGTACCGAACACAGTGGGCCGGGTTGGCGAACCAGAACAAGCGGCTCCCCTTCCCCTCCACCCGACTCGATCACAACCCTTGAAGCCCGGACCGATGCCAGCGTGCGAACGAGCGGCTACCCTCTGATGATCTGATACCCCCGTGGCTTCTGGACCGAGATCGCGATACTCACCGCGGCTCGCCGGGTTGCGTAGTAGTGCGGCGCCGATTACACTTTCAGTCAACGAGGAGTTCACATGTCGCTTATCAGGTACTCTCTGGTGCTATTGGCCGGAATGGGCATCGCGTCAGCCGCGTTCTTGATGACTCGCCGGTCCGACTCCACGAAGCCTCTATCCACCAAGGCTCCGCAGAGGCAGGTCCGCACCGACGCTGAAGAAGTCCCGCAACCGGCTTCCAAGCCTCAAGGCCGGCAGTCTGAAGCGGCGTCGACTCTAACTGAATCGCCCGCACCGTCACCGATAGCGGTGGAGTCTGTGATTCAGTGGGCAAAGGCAAAGGCGCACGAGTCGGCAGGCGACCTCGCCGAAGCCAGTCGCAGATTCGACGCTGTCCGCAAGCAGGACCCCGCGAACTTCTGCGCCGCGATGGACGCCGCATGGGCTCATTTTCGCCTCAAGCAGTTCGACGACGCCGCACGTATCTACGCAGAAGTTGGCGGGTCCCGCAAGCCCGCAGCGATGACGTGGTCAGCCCACGCAAAGGCCTGCTCCGGTGACTATGCGGGAGCCGCGAGGGACTATCAGGCGAGAGCCGCGGTTCCCCCTTTGTTTTACGGCGAGTGGATGGCACCAGGAGCGGAGACCGCGGAGGTGGCGGTGCTGTACTGGCGACGTGCACTCAAGGATGATCCGAACAACGCCGTGCCACATTACATGCTCGGGTGTTGCCTCCAAGCCTTGGGCCGAACCGCCGAGGCATCCAAGGCGCTCCGGAGCGCCTTGGCTCATGACCCGGCTTTCGTTCCGGCAGCCCTTACGCTCTCTGCTCTCGAACGGGGCACAGACGATCGGGATCACCTCGATAGGCTCAAATACCTGCTTCAAGCGGACGCTGACCATTTCGGACTTTTGTGGGAGATCGCCCAGCTCACCGAGATCACAGGAACGCCGCAGGAGATTGAAGAAGCGTGGACAAAAGCGATGGACCGCGGCGGCGACCACGTCACCGACGGCGATGCTGTCCGGATTGCCAAGATCGCGCGGCACAAGGGGATCGAATCACTCGGGGTTCGCGCGCTGAATCACGCGATGCTCCATACTTCGGTGTACTCACGAGCGGTTCTCGGCGATGACGACTCCGACACCATTCGATCGGCGTTGCCGAACCTCGAATCGGCCGATCGGAGAGTCCTGGCCCAGTACGGAATCGCGAGCGGGGTCTTCGGGCTGGTTTCGGAGGCCCAAGGCGCAGACAACTTCCTCCAAAGCATGATGGTCCGCGAGCGTCTTCAGGCTTTCGGGTTGGTCTCGTCCGAGCAGATCAAAGCTGCAACCGAAGCAGCGTTCCCCAAGGGCGATGACCTCGCCGCGATCCTCAACATAGGCGAGAACATGGCGGAGATGAACAGGGCGTCGCTTCGGCCCTTCACCGTGTTCGCTCGCGAGCAACTCCATCAAGTTCTGGAGGCTCGTCCAGACTTTTATGCCGCGCGAGTCCTGCTCGCCCAGATCCTCTGGAGCGAGGGATTGAAAGCAGAAGCTACCGCGGAACTGAACTCTGTTCTCGCTTCCGACCCATCCGCAACTTCGGTTCGAGCGAGGTTGATCGATTGGGCGCCGCTAGACCTTGCGGACGCCCTCGTTTCTTCTTGTCCACCGGGATCCGCGAATGATATCCGCATCGCGTTCCGTCGCGCACGCGTTTTGCTACAAGCAGGAGACAACGATGGATGCATCCGGCAGTGCGTCGACACGACTCGGCACCACGGGTCGTACTGGGACGTCTTGGAACTCCTGGGTATCGCTCTCGCGGGCAAGAATGCCGACGAGGCTGCGGCCATTGTACTCGACCACACATTCCCGCTAGGGAGATCTTCCCAAGGGGCCGTTGCTCGGGCCAAGCTCTTGCTTAAATTGGCGAGGGATGATGCACAAACTGCCGCAATCGACGCCTGGCGGATTGCGCCCAAGGGCTCGACCGAAGAGAGCGAGGCGCTGTCGCTGTGTCGCGCGCAGAGCATGGCAAGGTTCGGGTGCCCGAAGTGCGGTGGCGGCGGGACCATCTCAGTGACTAACGTCTCAGGTTCCACCTATATCTCATCCTCGACCGAGCAGGCAACCTGTCCTCAGTGCCTTGGGCTGGGTCTGTGGCACCATGCCGCGATCAACTGACCCGACGCAGCGCCACCACGCGTACTGGCGGCAGAGAGATCCCCCTCGGCCGTAGTTCGGGCAGCGTTTGCGCCTTTGGGGGAAAACTAGTTTCGTGAGGGACGTTCTTATCGCTCGGCGCCCTCGGCTCGGGCTTTGTCGCTGCCGCTCCTCGCCCTTTGGCCCGACGCTTCCGCGCAGAACATCCCGAATCAGATCGCTCTCTCCATGGATTTTCGTGTCGGCGATGACTGGTCCATCCTTCCGCGATCAGTTTCCCGGGTTGGTACCCAAGTCGATGTCCAATCGCCGCCACGGCGGGTTTGGCAATCGACCGCTCGCGTCCGCATTTCGCAGCCCGTCTGTCCCGTTACCCCATCAGGGTCGGCCGACCCGACGTCCGAAGCCCCGAAAAACACAACGCCCCCACACGAAGGCGGGGGCCATCAACGGACTTGGTTCCGAAAGTGGGCGATACAGGGCTCGAACCTGTGACCTCATCCGTGTCATGGATGCGCGCTAGCCAACTGCGCCAATCGCCCAAGTTGTTGCCTC
>JBIKMF010000437.1:0-3275 GCA_044359425.1 Phycisphaerales bacterium | reverse complement strand
CCCACCAGACACTCCGGCGGGGGACCAGTAGTAAAGGCGTGCTCCTCCTCTTAGGCAAGCCCGCCTCGCCCGCTATTCGTGCTTTGTTTGGTCACATCCCCGCTGCGGCAAGCTCCAGCAGACGCTCCCGGCACCACTGGGCCAGGGATTCCGCGTACCACTCGCGCGGAAACTCGTGCACGACGAAGCTCTGAGGACTCCCATCCTTCCCCATCCAGTTGAGTGTCACAAGGTACACTATCTGACTGGTATCGTCAGCCTCTTGCACCTCGCGCCGAACTACTCTTACTTCAGTGATCTGATTGCGTTGGAGTACCAATGGCCGACTTTGATGGTTTACCACTCCGAGCAGTCTGCCGGTGACGGAACCAACTTTCCGGAGCAGTGGCCAACCGCGGCGGTCGCCCCCCATCGGAAGTTGAACTGTGCCTGCTGCTCGATCGAACGTTAGCATTGCCGCCGGTCCGCGTCGAATCAAGCGGGTGCAGTGCGATGCGGCAACTCCCGCGCCCGCGGCTAGGGCGACCACCGCAGCCAGCCCGAAGAGCACGGCACCAGGGAGTTGCCCGGTGACGGCACCGTTCACCATGGTGCCACCGGCCAACACGAGGGCCGACACTGCAAATCCCACAATGACAGGGTTTGCGCGAGAAAGTGAAACGCTTATGCGGTCGTTAGAGTCGATGACCTCGAGGTCGGCGGCGACGAAGGGAAACTCCAAGCGGCGAATAGACGAGACCCCGAGTGTGACGAGACACAACCCGATCGGCACGAGCATACTCACCAGAGCGGGAACCAGAAAATCCACTGCTCGACCGCCGCGCCTCAGCACGACTCGCGTCTGATCCGTCGGGTCCACAAACGCCGTGATCCGTGATTTCGGCGGGAAGGCTCGCTTTGCGTCAAATGGCGAGCCATAACCGCCGGCTCGGTCGTACACGAGGGCCTTCTGGGTGGAAAAAAGCCGATTGCCGCCCACTTCATACACATACCCCACCTGCCATTCGGAGGTAAGCTGATCAACTAGGAGACGCAATCCTCGAGTCCTATGGCTGGCTGACGGCTCAGCCGACGAAATGACCACAGCCTCAACCGGGGTGAAGTTAGCCGTGCCGATCTGCTGAAGCGGCCGCGAAATCGTCGAAACTACAGCCACCACCCCGACCGCCACGAAAATCACCCCGATAGCGGGGGTTAGGATGCCATCTTTCACCGATCACCTCCCTGGCCGCAGCCGACCTCTTAGATTCTGGTGCCGTTCACGCGCCGTTGCTCATACCATTTTCCGGCGATGACACCGCCAAGAGCGAACCAAGCCAGCCGACCGCGAGGCACGGTCGACGGCGACTGCGGACACGTCGGGACCAACCGAACAGAACCAGTCGTTTCCACTTGGCCGGAAAGCTTAGCAGGTTGACTAGACCGCCGCGGCACCCTCTAGCAGCCGTTCCCGGGACCACTGGGCGAGGGACTCGGCCTGGGCCTCGTTGTTGAAGGCTTTGATCTTGTGCCGGACGGTTAGACCGGTGTCGCCGATGGCGGCGGCGATGACGCGGTACATCATGTACTTTGCCCCCTTGCTTGTCTTCATTTCGTAGGACTCGGTGTCGAAGTCCTCGACTTCGGCGCAGCGGAGGGTGAGGGGTTGGCGACGACCCTCGCCCTTGGGGAGGGTGATGACGCCGGCGCGGCGGTCAAAGGACATGAGCACGGCGGGACGGAGGCGGAGGGAGGAGGCCCACATGCCGGCGGCGACGCCGAGCCCAACGGAGAGCACGATGACCATTCCCTGACCGATGAGCACCATGTCGGGGAGGTTGCCGGTGACTTCGCCGTTGGCGATGGTGCCACCGATCATGGCGGCGGCGGCGGCGAGGAAGCCGCTGGCGAAGGGGCTGGCGGAGGAGAGGGAGACGCAGACGCGGTCGCCGAAGTCGAGGATGGGGAGTCCGGCGGCGATGAGGGGGCGGCCGGATTCGCGTGCGGCGCGGACGCCGTAGGCGATGAGCCAGGCGCCGAGGGGGATGACACCACCGGCGAGCCCCGCGGGGAGAAAGTCATGCCAGCCAGCGCCACGACGGAGGACAGCGCGGCTGGGGTCGGCGGGGTCGTAGTAGGCCTTGACGAGGGAGCCCGCGGGGTAGGAGCTGGCGTCGGCGTGCGCGGAGCCGTGCCCGGTGTTGTCCGACGTGCCGAAGGCCTTTCGGCTTGAGGAGTACTGCTGGCCGTTGATGTGGAAGGTGTAGCGGACGGCCCATCTGTAGGTTATGCGGCCTTTGGAGCTGCGATGGGAGGTGACTTCCGAGGAGTTGACGACGGCCTCGACCTGCGTGAATCGCATGGTTGAGGACTGCTCGTAGGCACCGAAGAGAAGCACAGCGGTCCCGACGAGGGCCCCGAGGAAGACGATCAATCCAAGCACGGCGAAGACGATGGACCGGACCATTCGACCTCCTTGAGAAGAGCGTGAAATCCTATCGGCAGAAGGGGCGGGGGGTGGGGAAAGCAGCAAAGCTCAAATTTGCAAAGGTGCAAATGATGGTGGGTGCGCGGGGTTTGTGATGGGGGCGGGCGGTTACGCGGCAAGGCGGGCTGATGGGGAGCGGGCGCGGGGGGCTTGAGGAAGTGGCCAAGTGGCGAAGTGGTCAAGTGCACGGTCGGGCGCGGTGGATCCGGAGGGCGCTGCGGTTGGGGGAAGGTGGAGAAGGAGTGGCGAAGTGGTTGAGTGGCAAAGTGAACGGTCGGGCGCGGTGGGTTCGGGGACCGGCGCGGGTTTGGGAGCGGAACTGGCGAGGTAGTTGATGACTTGGACGGGTGGATAGGTTTTTTTGGGCGCGGGGGTGGAGGGGTCGGAGGTGGTTTGTTTCGCGCGGTTGCCCTTGGGACGGTTCGGGGGCGTGGGGTCGTCGGGGTTCTCCGGGTCGTCGACGATTTCAAAGAGGGCGGAGAGGGGGCGGAGAGTTTGGGGAAGTGGTGAAGTGGCGGAGTGGTCGAGTGCACGGTCGTGCGTTGTGGACTCGGAGGGCGTGGCGTGGTGCGGGGCGGAGTTGTCTTGGGTGGAGTTGGGGCGAGGTGCGCGGGGCCAGGTGGCGCGTCTTGGGGTGAGGCCTGCGAGTAGTGCTGCGACTTGGCGCATGCCGTTGAGGGTGGCGCGTTGGCGGTCTTTGTCTGCTGCGGTCGGGTTTTCGGGGAGGCCTTTGAGGGCTTTGAAGTCTTGGGCGGCTTCGTGGAGGAGTTCGAGGCCGGTGTCTGAATAGCGCTCGTGCATGAGCTGG
>JBIKMF010000320.1:0-5083 GCA_044359425.1 Phycisphaerales bacterium | reverse complement strand
GCGCCCGGGGGGACGGGTTTGCCGAGCCAGCGGCCGATGGCGTCGTGGACGCGGACCTGCAGGCAGCGTGGGGAGGTCGCGTCCGGTGACTTCCACGACGCGGGGACGTCGGATGCGTCGGCGGTGATCAGGGTGACGTGGTGGCCGCGGGCTGCGAGTGCGGAGCACCAATCGAGGACGGCGCGGACGGTGCCGCCGTCGCTGAGACGCATCCATTTGAGGTAGTGGACAACGCGCATCGGCGATCAGCGTAGCCGATCAGCGTACGACGCGGGCTTCGCCACGGACGCTGACGCCCGGGGGGAGGCACTGGAGCGCGGCGGAGGTGTAGCAGGGGATTTCGGTGCCGCAGGAGGTGGGGGTTTGCTCGAGGCAGGCGGCGAGGTAGGCGGCGGCGTCGGCGGTGTGCGGGACGAGTTCGGAGGGGCCGGTGACGGCGAGGAGGACGACGCTGTCGGGCATCGTGTCGGCGGTCATGTTCTCGGTGTGTTCGAAGGCGAAGCCGATGAGTTCACCTTCGGCGAGGTCGTTGAGCCCGCGGCGGGAGTCCCAGTCGCTCATGGCGATGCGGGCCTGGGAGGTGGAGCCGTCGGCGTTGCGGAAGATGGCGAGGAGGACGCTGGACTCGTTGTCGCAGGGGTCGGCGGCGGCCACTTCGACGATGGCCGGGGTGTTGGGATCGGTGTTGGTCGGGAGGCGTGGGGGCTGCTCGGCGGTGGCGACGGTGGTATTGGGGGGGGTTGAAGGGGCGAGGATGGCGTTGGCGAACCAGAGGGAGGAGCCGATGACGACTGCTGCGGCGGCGGCGGACCAGCCGAGCCAGAGGCCCAGGCGAGGGGCGGGGTGTGCGGGCATGGGGAGGGGGGCGTGGCCGAACTCGAGGCGTTCGGCTTCGGCGGCCATGCGGAGGAGTTGGGAGAGTTGGCGGTCGTCCATGGGGTGGTCTCCCTAGGTTGTTCGCTCGTCGTCGTCGTGCGCTCGGGGATCTGCGGAACGATGGCCTTTGGAGGCGAGGAAGCGGCGGAGTTTGTCGAAGGCGGAGTTTTTCCGGGCGTTGGCGGTGGAAGGGGAGAGGCGGAGTTTGGCGGCGAGGCTTCGGTCGGTTTCGCCGTCGGCGATTGCGCGGACGATCCAGCGTTCTTCCTCGGAGAGTTGAGCCGGTAACTCGCCACGGAGGACGAGGCGGAGGAGGTGGACGAGTTCGGCCAGTTTGGCGGTGTCTTCGGGGAGGGGGATGGAGGGGGAGGCGGAGGGGTCGTCGGCGAGGGGGGCGAGGTTGTTCTGCTTCTGGCCCGAGGAGCGGAGGTGCTGGAGCCAGACGTTTTGGGCGATGGCGTAGACGAAGGTTGAGAAGGCGGCGCGGGCGGGGTCGTACTTGCCGGCGGCGAGGGCGCGCCAGGCGAGGGCCCAGGCGCGTTGGGCGAGTTCTTCGGCGAGGTCTTGGCGGCCGGCGGTGCGATCGATGAAGAGGCGGCGGAGGCCTGGGGCGAGGCGGGCGTGTTGTTCGTGGAAAAAGGCCTGGGCGCGGTCTGCCGCGGGATCAGCCCCGGGTTGAGCGGGTGGCTTGTCCGCCGCACGGTCGGGGGAGTTCGGATCCTGCAGGTCCATGGGGAGAGGAATGGAGAGCATACGGCTTCACACGGGGTTGGTACCGGGGGTTGTACGCGGGGAGGGGAGGGTGCGCTCGGGGTGGAGGGAGAGGGAATCGGGAATAGGGAGTAGGCGATGGGTTGCGCTTACGACAGAGGCGGCACTTTTCAGGTGACGTCCTGTTCGTTCTGGAGGGGGATAGAGGGGGGCCGAATGGGTGCCTCCTTGCCCCGGTTGTCCCGGGTCCCCGGGCAGCTTCGTCTGGAAGCACCCGCGCCAGAGGTCTTGCGCGCACCAGCCCGGCCAGTTCCGACTTCGGCAGACGCCTCCGCTCACCGTCTCGGATTTCGCGGCGTGCCTTGCCGCGTCGAGCGTGGGGATCGTGCTGGGCCCGGACCATTGGAAGGGCCGTTCGCGGGGCCGCTGGTCGGATTGGTGGGGTCGGTGTTGGGCTGGTCTTGGTAGGGGGCTTCGGGAGCTTCCGGGTCCATGTCGGATGGAGGCTCCGAGGGCGGGTTGGTTTGGGCGTCGGGTTGCTGGGGAGCTGGGCCGGCGGGTTGGTTGGCCGCGGGAGGGATTGGCGTCGTCGCGGAGTGATCGAGGCGGGCGAAGATGAGGCGGCCGGCGGAGGTTTGGAGGGCGGAGGTGACGGTCATGTCGACGGTTTGGCCGATGGCGTGGAAGCCGTTTTCGGCGACGATCATGGTGCCGTCGGGGAGGTAGCCGACGGCCTGGCCGGCCTGGCCGCCTTGTTTGATGAGTTTGACGGTGAGGCGTTCACCGGGGACGAGGGCGGGCTTGAGGGCGTTGGCGAGGTCGTTGATGTTGAGGAGGGTGATGTTCTGGATGGTGGCGACGCGGGCCAGGCCGGTGTCGGTGGTGACGATGATGGCGGAGTGGCTGCGGGCGTATTCGACGAGCATTTGGTCGACGGCTTTGCCCGTCGGCCGGGACTCATCGATGGAGACGTCGAGGCGGGGTTGGCGTTGGAGGCGGGAGACGATGTCGAGCCCGCGCCGGCCCTTGGTGCGGCGGATGGAGTCGGCGCTGTCGGAGAGCGTTTGCAGTTCGTCGATGACGAACTGGGGGATGACGATGGGGGCGAGGAGGAAGTTGGTTGGGGCGATATCGGCGATGCGGCCGTCGATGAGGGCGGACGTGTCGAGGACGAGGGGGCGGACGCCTCGCATTTGCTTGGAGAACTCGACGTAGGGGATGACGAGGCGGAAGTCGTCCTGGGTCTGGAGGACGGTGGTGACGCCGAGGTAGGAGAGGCTGATACCGAGGAGGACTTTGATGGTGGCGACGAGGGTGTCGGCGGCCTTGATGTCGTAGGACTTGACGATGACGTCGATGATGAAGCCGAGGGCGACGGTGGCGAGGAGTGCGGCGAGGAGGCCGACGAAGACGGCGAAGAGGGTGGAGACGCGTTTGCGGGGGGTGAAGTAGTCGACGGCGAGGACCGCGGCGGCCATGAGGGCGGCGACGATGAGGGTTCCCTGCCAGGCGATGGCGCGTTGGATTTCGCTGGCGACGCTTTTTTCGGTGACGACGAAGATGCTGAGGAAGGTGACGGCGAGGAAGAGGACGAGGAAGCCGACGCGGATGGCGCGTAGGAAGAGGGCGCGGCGGCGTTGTTCGGCCTCGTAGGGGCTGGGTTGGCGTGCTGGGTCTGTCACCGGGAAAGTGTACCGCCGGGGTGAGAACGGCGCGGCGAGGATCCCAACAATAAGGGACCTCGACGGGGCGGCGCGTAGCGTGCCCCGGGGGGCAACGGGAGTGTTCCCTCCATGGCGGGTCATAGCACGTCCTCGCTCATTGCGCCGATTTTCATCAGGCTCGCGCTGGGGGCGACCTTGTTGTGGTCCGGTATTGGGCTGGTTTCCGCGAAGGTGGGGGTGGAGGGGGAGCGGGCGGCGGCGCTGGCGAACATGGGAGTGGTCCCGGTCGCGGGGGCGTCGGCGGCACCGGCGGCGCCCAAGAGCGAGGCGAAGCCTGAACCGGCGGTTGAGAAGCCGGTGGAGAAGACGCCCGAGAAGCCGAAGGACACGGGGCACGAGCAGCCGCCACTGATGCAGACGGCGGGCCCGGAGGCTGCGTCACCGGCGAAGGTGTACGGGGCGGCGGACTTTGCGGAGCCGGTCGAAGTGGCGAGGATGCACGCGACGACGGCTCGCGCGTATGAAGCGGCGCACCCGCGGGCGCGAGCGGACGGGACGGCACCGCGTGCGTTGTGGCCGGTGGCGTTGACACGGGACCGGTGGCCGGTGGTGGTGGCGTGGACGGTGTCGCTGTCGATGCTGGTGGGGGGCGCGATGGTGATGGTGGGGTTGTTTACGCGACTGGCGGCGGCGATGGCGTCGATCGCGTTGTTTGTGACGCTGTGGCTGACGATGATCGTGCCGGCGGTGCACGCGGGGACGGCGCAGTGGGGCTTCATTCCGCCGGGGGGCGCGTGGGAGTTGAATGCGGCGGGCGAGTCGGTACACGGCGCGTTCATGTGGCTGGTCCTTCAGTTGGCGGGGGCGGTGTCGCTGGTGTTTGCGGGGGCGGGGTATCTGAGTTTGGACCGGCTGTTGTTTCCTGGTGGAGAAGAGGCGCCGAAGGCAAAGGTGCCGGCGCGGGCGACGCCGGGGGATTGAGGGAAAGCGGAAAGCAGCAAAGCTCAAATTTGCAGAGCAGCAAATGATGGTGGTGTCGTGGGTTTTTTGATTGTGGGGCGATCAGGCGGCGATCGCTTGGGATGGGGAGCGGGCGCGGGGGCTTGGAAGAAGTGGCGAAGTGGTCAAGTGGCAGAGTGCATGGTGGGGCGCTGTGGGAAGAAGTGGCGAAGTGGTTGAGTGGCAGAGTGCATGGTGGGGCGCTGTGGGCTCGGTGTGCGTTGTGGGTAGAAGTGGCGAAGTGGTCAAGTGGCAGAGTGCACGGTCGGGCGCTGTGGGCTCGGGGACCGTGGTGGGCTCGGGGGTAGAGCTCGCGAGGTAGTTGATGACTTGGACTGGGGGGTAGGTTTTCTTGGGTGTGGGGGTGGAGGGGTCGGAGGTGGGTGAGGACTTGGAGCGTGAGCCCTTGGGGCGGTTCGGCGGCGTGGGATCCTCGGGATCTTCGATGGTTTCGTAGAGGGCGGAGAGGGGGCGGAGAGTTTGGGGAAGTGGTGAAGTGGCGGAGTGGTCGAGTGCACGGTCGGGCGTTGTGGGCTCGGAGGGCGTCGCGGTGTCTTGGTTGGTGTTGGTGCGCGGTGCGCGGGGCCAGGTGGCGCGGCGGGGGGTGAGGCCTGCGAGGAGTGCGGCGACTTGGCGCATGCCGTTGAGGGTGGCGCGTTGGCGGTCTTTGTCTGCTGGGGTCGGGTTTTCGGGGAGGCCTTTGAGGGCTTTGAAGTCTTGGGCGGCTTCGTGGAGGAGTTCGAGGCCGGTGTCTGAGTAGCGCTCGTGCATGAGCTGGCGGGCTTGTTGAATCGCCTGGCGGACTTCGGGACGGCCGACGTATTCGAGGAGGG
>JBIKMF010000319.1:0-5099 GCA_044359425.1 Phycisphaerales bacterium | reverse complement strand
ACTCCGCCAGAAGTCCAAGCCCCCCGCGGAGAATCCCAAGTGACTCCCACGCTCCTCCTCGCGCTCCTCCCTTCCCTCCTGCTCCAACCCGAGCCTTCCTCCACCGTCAACGTCTTCCCCGCCTCCATCCACCTCGAAGGCCCGCGCGACCACCAACGCCTCCTGATCCGCGCCGTCGCGTCCACCGGTCTCAGCACCGACCTCTCCTCCTCCGCAACCCTTTCCATCGCCAACCCCGCCATCGCGAAGATCGACGGCCAATCCATCCTCCCCCTCGCCAACGGCGAAACCGAACTCACCATCACCGCCTCGGGCACCACCCACCTCATCCCACTCAAAGTCTCCGCCCTCAGCGAAGCACCCCCGCCCATCAGCTTCACCCTCGAAGTCATGCCCGTCTTCGCCCGCTCCCAGTGCAACAACGGCAGTTGCCACGGCTCCGCGCGAGGCCAAGACGGCTTCCACCTCTCCCTCTTCGGCTACGACCCCGCGAGCGACCTCAAGTCCCTCACCCGCGAACTCCCCGGTCGCCGCGTCAACCTCGCAAGCCCCGCCGAGAGCCTCCTCCTCCGCAAGTCCATCGGCTCCGTCCCGCACACCGGCGGCCAGCGATTCACCGCCGAAGACCCCCGCTTCACCACCATCCTTACATGGATCCAAGAAGGCGCACGCCCCGACCCCGCCGGCACCGCCGAAGTCTCATCCATCGAGATCTTCCCGCAGGACCTCGTTCTCTCCGCCGGCTCAACCCACCGCGTCGGCGTCCGCGCCATCTACTCCGACGGCACCGACCGCGACGTCTCCGCACTCGCCACCTTCATGTCCAGCAACGACTACGCCGCCAAAGTCTCCGAACACGGCGACGTCGCAGCCTCCCAACCCGGCGAAGCACAGATCCTCGCACGCTTCGACGCCTTCACCGTCGGCACCAGCACCATCGTCCTCCCCGCCGACGCCGGCCCGCCCCCCGAAATCCCCTCCGGCGCCAACTACATCGACGCCGCCATCCACGCCAAACTCCGCGACCTCCGCCTCACCCCCAGCGACCTCTGCTCCGACGACGAGTTCCTCCGCCGCGCGTCCCTCGATCTCACCGGCCTCCTCCCCACCGCTCCCGAGCGCGACGCCTTCCTCGCCAACCAGTCCCCCGACAAACGCTCGCAACTCATCGACGAACTCATGTCCCGCAAGGAGTTCACCGAGATCTGGGTCATGAAGTGGTCCGAACGACTCGGCATCCGCTCCACCCAAGAAGTCAGCCCCAAAGCAACCCTCCTCTACTCCACCTGGCTCCAGGGCCGCATCGCCTCCGGCACACCCATCGATCAGATCGCCCGCGAAATCCTCGCCGCCAGCGGCGGCACCTTCGACACCCCCGCCACCAACTTCTACCAACTCGAAACCGATCCCCTCAAGCTCACCGAAAACGTCGCCCAAGCCTTCCTCGGCACCCGCATCCAGTGCGCCCAGTGCCACAACCACCCCTTCGACCGCTGGACCATGGACGACTACTACGGCTTCGCCGCCTTCTTCTCCCGCATCGGCCGCAAACCCGGCGAAGACCCCCGCGAAACCGTCGTCTTCAGTTCCACCGAAGGCGACACCAAGCACCCCGTCGGTGGCAAACCCATCGCCCCACGCTTCCTCGGCGGTGACCGCCCACCCGTCGCCGGCAAAGACCGCCGCGCCGTCCTCGCCGAGTGGCTCACCGCCAAAGACAACTCGATGTTTGCCCGCAACATCTCCAACTTCGTCTGGGCCCACTTCTTCCACCGTGGCATCGTCGACCCCGTCGACGACGTCCGCGTCAGCAACCCACCCTCCAACCACGCACTCCTCAACGCCCTCGCCACAAAGCTCGTCGAATACAACTACGACTTCCGCCCACTCGTCCGCGATATCTGCAACTCCAACGCCTACCAACGCTCCACCCGCACCAACGCCGCCAACCAGCGCGACGAATCCAACTTCTCCCACGCGCTCCCCCGCCGCATCCGCGCCGAGTTCCTCCTCGACTCCATCTCCCGCATCACCCGCACCAAAGACAAGTTCCAGGGCCTCCCACTCGGCGCCCGCGCCGTCCAAATCGCCGACGGCTCCACCTCCAACTACTTCCTCACCACCTTCGGCCGCGCCAAACGCGCCTCCGTCTGCACCTGCGAAGTCGTCATGGAGCCCAGCCTCTCCCAAGCCCTCCACCTCATCAACGGCGAAACCACCACCGCCAAAATCCGCGACGGCGCACGCATCCGCGACGAACTCGCCGCCGGTCGCACCCCAGACCAAATCCTCGACGCCCTCTACGCCGAATGCCTCTCCCGCGCACCCTCCGACACCGAACGCGCCACACTCCTCGCCCCCATCGCCGAAGGCATCCCACCCCAAACCGCGCTCGAAGACGCCTTCTGGGCCCTCCTCAACAGCCGCGAGTTCCTCTTCAACCACTAACCATGCCACACCACCCCGCACATCCCCTCCTCCCCGTCCTCCTCGCCGCGCTCGCCGGCTCCGCCTCCGCGCAAGACCGCGTCACCTTCGACGATCACGTCCGCCCCATCTTCGCCGCCCGCTGCCTCAACTGCCACAACCCCGACAAATCCCGCGGCGACGTCGACCTCTCCTCCTTCCGAAGCCTCATGGCCGGCGGCAGCGGCGGCCCCATCGTCGCGCCCTCCGACGCCGACGCCAGCACACTCTTCGGCGTCGTCTCCCACACCCGCGAACCCAAGATGCCCCCAAAGGGCGACCGCATCTCCGACGCCGAACTCGCCACCATCCGCGCATGGATCCTCGGCGGCTGCCTCGAAAACGCCGGCAGCAAAGCACTCGCCTCCAAACCCAAGATCTCCATCGCCGCCCCCGCCGACGACGCCAAGCCCGACGCCACGCCTCCGCAACTCCCCCTTATCACCCCCGCCCCCACTCCCCGCGCCGCCGCAGCCCTCGACATCGCCGCGCACCCCGCCCTCCCTCTCGTCGCCCTCACCTCCCACCACCAAGTCCTCCTCTACGACTCCGCCCGCGCCACACTCCTCGGCGCCCTCCCCTTCCCCTCCGGCTCCCCCAAGCTCGTCCGCTTCTCCTCCGACGGCCGCCTCCTCCTCGCCGCCGGCGGCGCCGACGGTGAATCCGGTCGCGTCCGCATCTGGTCCCTCCCCCGCGGCAGCATCATCACCACCCTCGGCGAAGAGCTCGACTCCATCCTCGCCGCCGACCTCCGCCGCCAACGCGACCGCGTCGCCCTCGGCGGCCCCTCCCGCGTCGTCAAAATCTACCGCACCGACGACGGCACCCTCGTCAACCGAATCACCAAGCACACCGACTGGATCACCGCCCTCGCCTACAGCCCCGACGGCGTCCTCCTCGCCACCGCCGACCGCGCCGGCGGCCTCCACATCTGGGAAGCAGACACCGAATCCCCCTACCTCTCCCTCCCCGGCCACGCCAGCGCCATCACCGCCGTCTCCTTCAGCGCCGACTCCAACCTCCTCGCCACCAGCGGCGAAGACGGCCGCGTCCGCCTCTGGGAAATGACCGAAGGCCGCCTCGTCAAAGAATGGCAAGCCCACGGCCCCGGCACACTCAGCGTGAAGTTCGCCCGCGACGGCCGCATCATCACCGCCGGCCGCGACCGCGTCGCCAAACTCTGGGACACCGAAGGCAAAGAACTCAAAGCCTTCTCCGGCCTCAAGGAACTCGCCCTCTCCGCCACCCTCGACGCCTCCGGCTCTCGCCTTATCGCCACCGACCTCGCCGGCCGCGCCCTCACCTTCGACGTCGACTCCGCCAAGCAACTCACCACCCTCGACCTCAACCCCGCACCACTCGACGACCGCGCCGCCGCCGCAGCCGCCGCACTCGCCGCCGCCTCAACCGCACGCGACACCGCCGCAGCAGCCGCAACCGCCGCGACCGACGCCGCCACCGCCGCCGATCAACGCCGCGCCGCCGCCGACCAATCCCGCGCAGCCGCCACCACCACGCTCGCCGCCGCAACCGCCGCGAAGTCCGAGGCCATCGCCGCCGCCGACAGCGCGAGCCTAACCAGCACCGCCGCCGAAACCACCCTCGCCCAAGCCTCCGAATCCGCCGCCACCGCCGCGTCCGCAGTCGAACGCGCACTCGCCGAACTCAAGTCACTCGTCGACGCCGACCTCGCCTCCCAAGCCCGCCTCGCCTCCGCGCGCGAAGATCGCACCCGCCTCGACGCCACCGCCGAAACCACCCGACTCGCCGCCGCGCAAAACGACTCCCCCGAATCCCGCGCCGCCGCCGACGCCGCGGCAGCCGCAGCCCGCACCGCCTCCGAAACCCTCGCCGCCGCCGAGGCGCAGGCCGCCGAATCCTCCACCAAAGTCCGCGCCGCCCTCGACACCGCCGACGCCGCCAAAGCTCAATCCACCGCCGCCACCGCCTCCAAAGAAACCGCCACCAAAGCCGCCGCCGACGCCCGCGCGTCCACCGCCGCGGCCCAGGCCCGCCGCGCCGCCGCAGAAGCCTCCGAATCCGCCGCCGCCGCCGCACTGAAAACCGCCGACGAAACCCTCGCCGCCGCGACGGCCGCCGCCGACTCCGCCGCAGCCGCCAAGTCCGCCGCGCTCCAGTCCCTCGCCGCCGCCGAACTCGAACGCCGCCTCTGCGAACAGCAGACAACCCGCATCGAGGCCGGCCGCCTCCGCATCGAACTCGACGCCGCCACCGACCAACTCGCCCGCGAACGCGCCGACGCCCAGCCCTTCGTCGACCAGGCCACCGCCGCCGACCAGACCTCGCTCGCCGCCATCGCCGCCCACCGCGCCGCCGCCGAAGAACTCGGCGCCCTCCCCGCCCGCGCCGAAGCACTCCGCGCCGAGATCACCACCCACGCCGCCACACTCGCCGCCGCCGAGGCCTCACTCGCCGGGGCAACATCCGCCCGCGACACCCGCGCCGCCGAAACCACCGCCTTCTCCGCGGCAGTCACCACCCTCACAACCAGCGCACAAGCCTCCCCCAACGATCCGCTTCTCGCCGCCGCCGCTGCCAAAGCCGCCGAGGCGCTCGCGACACTCAACGAGTCCCTCACCCAGGCAAACACGCTCATCGCCACGCGCACCACC
>JBIKMF010000318.1:0-5104 GCA_044359425.1 Phycisphaerales bacterium | reverse complement strand
CCTCGCGCCAGACCGCACGATGTTCCTCACGTGCTTCGTGGATGACCCAAACGGCCTTCGGTGGGGCAGTTGGTACAACGGCAGCCTGTCGGAACTGAACATCGCGATCTACTACGACATGTGGCGCACATCGAACGTCGATGGCATCGGAGGCTCAACCCCCGAGACAGCCCAGCGGATCGCGGTGAACAGGCACGGGCGCGGGGCCAACGCGATCTTTCTGGACGGCCACGCGCTCGCGCGGCCGGCGATCGAGCTCACCACCGTCGCAAACTGGGATGACAACGACTACCGCGCGTACGGGCGGTAGGGGCTGCCGGTGTGACGGCCGGGCCCATCTCGTAGAGGTTTCCAAGACGTCCGAAAAAGATTCCTGCACCGGGGTTGAACCCGGCGTGCGTACCCGCGTAGTGTTCAGGACTGTGAAGAGCACCTCCACGAAAGCGCTGAAAGGTAAAGCCAAAGCCCACACGGGCCCGGCTGACCTGTGCGCTCACGGAGGCTGATCCAAGCCAAACCGTCCGAGAGTTCACGGCCCGCCGGCGTCCCGGCGGGCCGTTGTCGTTTTCAACCTGTCCCGGAACTCAGAATCGAAAGGAAGTCCACGATGTCCACCCCCACTACCCCCTCCACCTCCCCCACCGCCGCGACCACCACCTGCCCGGAGTGCTCGGCAGAGGTCACCTTCGCCCGTCGGCCGCTCGCCGGTGAGGTGTGCCGGTGCGGTGAGTGCTCGGCCGAGCTCGAGGTGACCTCGACGTCTCCGCTCACGCTGGCCTTGGCCCCCGAGGTCCGCGAGGACTGGGGCGAGTAAGCCCATCCGATCCCGAACTCGTTCCACCCCACTCGTTCACACTCACCCTGGGCACTCACCATGATCGGCATTCTCCACTCACGCATCCGTGTCGAAGAGCGACTGCTCATCGACGAACTCACCCGTCGCGGCATCGCGCACGAACTCATCGACGTCCGCACGGCCACGTGGGACATCCACGACGCGGGCGCGTGGCAGCGCTTCCGCGTGATTCTCGAGCGGTGCGTGAGCCAGACGCAGGGCATCACCGCGGTGCGGATGTTCGAGCGCTTCGGTGTTCCGTGCGTGAACCCGTCGTACGTGATCGACACGTGCGGCGACAAGCTCCAGACTTCGCTCGCGCTTGCTCGCGACGGTGTGCCCACGCCGCGAACGCGGGTGGCTGTGGAGCCGGAATCCGCGCTGGAGGCGATCGAGGAGATGGGGTACCCGGTGGTGCTGAAGCCGACGGTGGGTTCGTGGGGCCGCCTGCTCGCCCGCGTGAACGATCGGGACGCGGCGGAGGCGATCCTCGAGCACAAGGCGACGCTGGGGTCGGTGCAGCACGGGGTGTTCTACATCCAGGAGTACGTGAACAAGCCCGGACGCGATCTGCGGGTCTTCATGGCGGGCGAGGAAGCGGTGTGCGGCATCGTGCGGAACAGCCCGCACTGGATCACGAACACGGCCCGCGGGGGCCAAGCTGGCGCGTTCGTGCCCGATGAGGCGACCATTGCACTCTGCCGTCGCGCGGTGCGCGCGATCGGCGGCGGGCTCGTCGCGATCGACCTGCTCGAATGCCCGGAGCGAGGGCTTCTCGTGAGTGAGATCAACCACACGATGGAGTTCCGCAACAGCATCGAGCCGACCGGCGTGAACATCCCGGCCCGCATCATCGATTGGACGCTGCAGGTGGCCGAGCGTGAACAGGGGGCTGTTCTGTGAGCACCACACCTTCATCGCGGACGCGCGTCTCGATCGTCGGCGGCTCGGGGTACGGCGGGGGTGAAGTCCTCCGCCTGCTGCTGGACCACCCGCACGTCGAGGTCTCGCAGGTCACGAGCCGCTCGCAGGCCGGTGTCTTCGTGCACTCGGTACACCCCAACCTCCGAGGCCGCACGAAGCTCCAGTTCGTGCGCCCCGATGAGCTGACCCCGTGCGATGTGATCTTCCTTTGCCTGCCGCACGGCGAGGCGAGCAAGCAGATCGAGAAGTACACAGCGCTCGCGCCGCGCATCGTCGATCTCTCGGCGGACTTCCGCCTGCGCGACGGCGCGGCGTACAAGCGGTGGTACGAGGAATCGCACCCCGCGCCCGTCTGGCTGGACCGCTTCGTGTACGGCCTGCCCGAACTGCACCGCGAGCGCCTCAAGTCGGCCAAGCTCGCGAGCGGCGTTGGGTGCAACGCGACCGCGATGAACTTCGCGCTGCTCCCGCTCGCCAAAGCCGGGCTCATCCGTTCCGTGGTGTGCGACGTGAAGGTCGGCAGTTCGGAGGCTGGGAACGCGGTAAGCCCCGGGAGCCATCACCCGGAACGTGCTGGTGCGGTTCGTTCGTACGCGCCCGCCGGGCACCGGCACGCCGCGGAAGTCGAGCAGGAGTTGATGAACGAGCACGGTCGATTCGATCTGCACGTCTCCATCACCTCGGTGGAGCTCGTGCGGGGCGTCCTGTGTACCGCGCACGTCTTCCCCACCCGCACGGTGGATGAACGCGAGCTCTGGCAGCTCTTCCGGCAGACCTACGCCAACGAACCGTTCGTCCGGCTCGTGAAGGACCGCGTCGGCCTCTACCGGTTCCCCGAGCCCAAGATCCTCGCGGGCACCAACTGGTGCGACGTCGGCTTCGCCTGCGAAGAAGGCGGTCGTCGCATCGTCGTCGTGTCCGCGATCGACAACCTCATGAAGGGCGCGGCGGGCTCTGCGGTGCAGTGCATGAACCTGATGTGCGACTTCGAAGAAACCACCGGCCTGGGCTTCCCCGGCCTTCATCCGATCTGATCCAGGAGTTTCAGCATGATCGTCGTCAAGATCGGGGGCAGCCAGGGCGTCAACCTCGACACCGTCTGCGCGGATGTCGCGAGAATCGTTGCCTCGGGCGCACGAGTCGTCGTCGTACACGGCGGGTCGGACGTCACCAACACGCTGAGCGAGCAACTCGGCGTGCCCACTCGCTTCATCACCTCCCCCTCCGGCCACACGAGCCGCCGGACCGACCGCCGAACGCTCGAGATCTTCCAGATGGCGGTGCGAGGCCTGTTCAACCAGCAGCTCGTCGAGCGGCTCTCCCGTCTGGGTGCCAACCCTGTCGGGCTGAGCGGCGTCGATGGTCGCACCTGGGTTGGCGAACGCAAGGCCGCGATTCGGGCTGTGGAAGACGGACGCACGGTCATCGTGCGCGACGACTTCACCGGGACCGTCGATGTTGTGAACACCGCGCTCGTCCGCTCCCTGCTCGACGCCGGCTTCACGCCCGTCATCTGTCCACCCGCCATCTCCACGGGCGGCGACCCGATCAACGTCGACGCGGACCGGGCTGCCGCGGCAACGGCGGCGGCACTCGGCGCGGATTCGCTGCTTCTGCTGTCGAACGTGCGGGGGCTGCTGCGGGCGTTTCCCGATGAATCGACGCTGGTCCCCTCGATCTCGCGCCACGCCGTCGATGAGTTCATGGAGTTCGCGCAGGGGAGGATGAAGAAGAAGGTGCTGGGCGCGAAGGAAGCGCTCGAAGGCGGCGTCGGACGAGTCGTGATCGGCGACGCCCGCGCGGCGGATCCCGTTTCCCGCGCTCTCGCGGGCGAAGGCACGGTGCTCGCGTGACCCCGATGACGGACGAACTCGCCGTGTCCCTCCTCCTCGCAATGGTGGAGACACCGAGCCTCTCGCGCCAGGAGGCCAACGTCGCCTCGCTGCTCGTGCGCGCGATGCGGGAGCTCGGGATGAACGCCCAAGTGGACGACGCCGGCAACGCGGTCGGGGCCACGTTCGGTGACCCGCTGCGCCCCGTGGCCGGAGTGCGGGACATCGTGCTCCTCGGTCACATGGACGTCGTTCCAGGCGAGGTGCCCGTGCGGATCGAGGGCGATCTGCTCTACGGCCGCGGCAGTGTCGACGCGAAGGGCCCGCTCGCGACGTTCGTGGGCGCGGCAACGCGGGCACGGCTTCCCGAGGGGTACCGCGTGGTGGTGATCGGCGCCGTGGAAGAGGAGATCGCGACCAGTGCCGGTGCCCGCGCTGCGCGGGCTCGCTACGCACCGGCCGCGTGCGTGATCGGCGAGCCGAGCCGCTGGGACAGCGTGACCATCGGATACAAGGGCCGACTGCTCGTGCGATACTCGCTGACGCGAGAGGTCTGCCACAGCGCCGCGCCACACCCGAGCGCGGGAGACGAGCTCGTGGCGTGGTGGAGCGCGGTGAACGCCAAGGTGAGGCATCTGAACGAAGGGCGATCGGGCGGATTCCAGCTGCTTCAGGCGACGATGCGCTCGATGCGGACCGACAGCGACGGGCTGACCGACACCGCCAGCGGCCTCGCGTCCTTCCGGTTGCCGCCCTGGTTCACGCCGGACGAGGTGCGGTCGCTGTGCGTATCGCTCGCGGGCGATGCACGCCTCGAGTACGACGGCGAAGAGCACACGTTCGTGGCAGACCGGGCCTCGCCGCTCGCGCGCTCGCTCACGGCGTGCATCAGGGCCGAGGGCGCGCGGCCCGCGCTGGTGATGAAGTCGGGGACGTGCGACATGAACGTCGTCGGCGCACCGGGGTGGTGGACGTGCCCGATTGTGGCCTATGGCCCGGGCGACAGCACCCTGGACCACACGCCCAACGAACACGTGAGCGTTTCGGAGTACCTGCGCGCGATCCGCGTGCTCGCGGGTGCGATCGAGCGATTCGCCACCGAACAAAGCGAAACGCCCGGGGAAGGGTCCCCGGGCGCTGGTCGTTTACTGGTTGAGCCGAAGCTCGATCACTCTTCGCCGGTCTCGACCGTTTCCTCGGCCTCGTCCTGACGGTAGAACCGGCTCGGGCGGGCGTCGTTCATGCGGGCGTTGAGCTTGGTGAGGGCTTCGTCGCAGATCTGGCGGACGCGCTCGCGGCTGATCTTGAGGTCATCGCTGATCTGCTTGAGGGTCAAGGGCTCGCAGCCGTCAAGACCGAACCGCATGCGGAGCACGGTGGCCTCGCGGTCGTCGATGGTCTCGAGCAACCGACGGAGGATGGAGAGCTCGTCGTTCTGGAAGACCTTGGAGGCGGGGCAGTTGTTGCCCTGGTCGCTGAGGTTCTCGATGAACCCCCCGGCGGGCGATCCGGC
>JBIKMF010000317.1:0-5106 GCA_044359425.1 Phycisphaerales bacterium | reverse complement strand
GCTCCTTCCGGTGAAGTTGCAAAACGGCGTCCTTTGCCAACAGTCGCCCTTCCTGGCGGGCCCCACATCGCGCGCCCCGTCGCGGGGGCATTCCATGTGTGACAGGCCTTCCTATCGACGCTCCCTCCATCATCCCACTACAATACTCCAACGTTTCGTCAAGTTGCGCAACTCCAGGATCCTCATGACTTTACCAACAATAACACACGCCCGGACCCGCCAGAAATTTCTCGCTGGCCGCCCGCGCAACTTCCGCCACGCGCCCGTCTGCGCACTCCCAATTCTCCTCGCTTTTTTCATCCTCCCCGCCTGCTCTTCCGCCCCCGCCGAGACCGCCGCCGAGACCCCGCGCGAGGACCTCTCTCCCTGGTACTCCGGCAAACGTCCAGCCCGCGCACCCGCCCCCATCCAGCGCGCCGACTCCGACGCTGGCGGCCCCGTCGTCCTCGGTAACCTCGACCCCAACCTCGTCGACTCCACCAACCCGCGCTCCGACACCGCCGACCTCTGGTCCATCGTCATCGCCGCCTTCAAAGGTGACAACGCCGAAGCCCTCGCCCAACAGGCCCTCGCCCGCGCCCAGCTCGCCGGCCTCGAGGCCGCGTACAACGACCGGCGCGACTCCACGTGGGTCGTCGCCTTCGGCGGGTACAAGGAACCCGGCGCAACCGAAGCGCAGGCCGACCTCGCCGCTGTCCGTGCGCTCGAGTTCGACGGCAAACGCCCCTTCGAATCCGCCATGCTCGCGCCCCCCTCCGCCGTGCGTTCCGGCTCGCTCCCCGACTACGACCTCAGCCTCGTACGCAAACGCGCCGGCGGCAACCGCGCCAAGTACACCCTCCAGATCGCGCAGTACTGCCGCACCGATCAGGTCGCGCCCTCCGACGCCGAACTCGCCGAGTTCCGCAAGGCTGCCGAAGAAGCCTGCGTCCGCCTCCGCCGCGAAGGTGAAGAAGCCTTCTTCCATCACGGCCCGCGCATGAGCTCCGTCACCATCGGCCTCTTCACCGAAGCCGACTACCAGACCACCACGCCGCGTTCCAAGGAAGTCGGCGCCATCGTCATCTCGCGCAAACCCGTCGAGTCCGAGCCCCTCCGCGCCGCCCGCGAGCGCCACCCCTACAACCTGATCAACGGCCAGGCCGCCCGCGTCCGCTCGCGCCCAGGCGCCGAAGCCCGAATGGTCCCCAGCACCATCGTCGCTGTGCCCGAATAAGTCGCGGCAAACGCTTACATCCCCGCCCGCCTTCGTTTCCCCCCGTGAGCCACGCCGATTCCCCACGTTTCCCAGAACCGGGGACCCGCGCCCCCGTATGGACTACAGGCACACTCGTGCCGCTCGCTTCACTCGGAGGTCCCGCATGACCCACCGCAACGACCGCTGATTCAGAGCCCTCATCACGACCACTCGCTCGCACCAGAGGGGCCGAGCGCACCGTGATGCCATGCGCTCATTCATTTCGTCTCGGGAGAAAGATCATGAACGCTTCTCGTCTGCTCGCCGCACTCGCGGCATCGATACCCTGCGCCCACGCACTCGCACAAGACTTCGGCAACGCCGTCTGGTTCGACGGTGTCAACGACCAGGTCGTCTCCACCGCCAACTTCGACACCACCCGCCTCACCGTCGAAGCCTGGGTCTACCTCATCGACCTCCCGCAGGGCTCCTGCGGCCTCGCCGCCTGGGGCCGCAACTCCGACGCCTCCTGGGAAGTCGGCCTCGGAGACGGCTCTGTCGCCTTCGCCATCAACTGGAACAAACCCACCGAGAAGCGCTTCCTCGCCGAGAACCTCTTCGCCCTCCAGACGTGGACCCACATCGCCGTCACCTACGACGACACCTTCGCCCGCCTCTACATCAACGGCGACCTCGCCCACTCCGCCGAGTTCAACATGCCCATCCTCCCCGCCGGCCCCGGCGCAATCATGGCCCTCAACAACCAGTTCCCCGGCATCAACGAACTCGGCCAAGCCATCTTTGACGAAGTCCGCATCTGGGACCTCGCCCGCTCGCAGGACCAGCTCCGCTGCGCCATGTCCCACGAAATCGACCCCGCCACGCCCGGCCTGCTCGCGTACTACCGCTTCAACGACCCGCTCCCCGGCTCCCAGTCCATCGCCGACACCAGCCCCGCCGGCCGCGGCGCAACCCTCGGTTCCTCTCCCTCCTCAGCCACCGACGACCCCGTCTTCGTCGCCTCCGCCGCTCCCTTCCAGTGCCTCACTCCGTCCTACCAGCCAGTCTCCACACTCCGTGGCCCGCGCTGCTCCATGTCCATGAGCTTCGAAGCCTGCGGCGAAGGCACCATCGAGTACCAGTGGTACCACGCCGCCGCGCCCATCCCCGGCGCCACTTCCCCGATCCTCGTCCGCACCAACCTCACCCTCGCCGACTCCGGCAACTACACCTGCATCGCCTTCGGCGCCTGCGGCATCGAGATCAGCGAGGACGCGTACCTCACCGTCTGCATCGCCGACTTCGACTGCACGGGCACCATCGACGGCGACGACCTCGTCGAGTACTTCGCCGCGTGGGACCAGAACGATTCCATCTGCGACGTCGACGACTCCGGCGGCGTCGACGGCGACGACGTCATCCTCTTCATGACCACCTGGGAAGCCGGATGCTGAGCTCGGCAGCCCTCAGGGCCTAAGGGATCGCGCGCGACTCCGGCGCGCGGTTGCGGTGGATGTCAAGGGCTGTCCGTACCGCACTGCCGTCGCGCTTCATCCCTTCGTCACACCGTCGCGCTTGGCGAGGCGTTTGGCGATGCGGATGCCGCTGTCGAGGGCGCCTTCCATGTAGCCGACGAACTTGTAGCAGGTGTGCTCGCCGGCGATGTGGAGGCGGCCGTTGGAGTGGGCTTGGGCCATGAGCGGGCCGACGGTGGTGACCTGGCCGGGGGCGGGGAAGGAGTAGCTGGCGAGGACCCACGGGTCCTTGGGCCAGTCCATGTAGCGCGACTGGACGAAGTTGTCCTTGAAGCCGGGGTAGAAGCTCTCGTACGCGTCGGCGAAGGCCTTGTCGCGTTCGTCCTTGGACATCGCGAGCGCGCGTTCACAGGAGGGGCCGCCGGCGAAGCCGGTGAGGCATGCGCCGCCGTTTTCATCGGAGACGTCGCCCTGGGCGTCGGTTCCGTCCCAGGTCATGTTGATGAGGCCGTCGGAGAGGGCGTACTGGCTGCGCTTGGGTTCGAGCTTCTCCCAGAAGCGGGCCTTCACGTGGGCGAAGTACTTGGCGTTCAGGCCCATCTGCGGGTCCATTGCCGGAGGGAGGCCCGGGGCGATCTGGATCTTCTTCCACATCGCGGGCGGGACGGTGAGGACGACGTCGTCGCACTCGATGATGCGACCATCGCGGGCCTCGACGACCATCTTGTCGCCCTTGAGGGTGATCGAGCGGGCGGGGAGGCCGGTGGTGATGCGGTCGCGGCCGATGCCGTCGGCGAGGAGGCGGCTGAGGGCGTCGTTGCCACCCTTGCACCGGTAGATCTCGGAGTCGGTCCAGTACTTCTCGAGCAGACCGCCCTTGACGGCGGCGAGCTGACCGAGGAGGGACTGCTTGCCGGCGTCCTGGCCGTTGTCGGAGGTCTGGTTGATCCACATGGCCCGCTTGACCGCGGCGGAGACCTCGAGGGAGTTGATCCAGTCCATCGTGGAGGTCTTGTCGAGCTTGGCGGCGTCGGCGGCGGTCCAGGGGGCGTCGGGGTCGAGGGGTTCGGCGAGGGCGTTCATCTGGTTGAGTGCGGTCTCGAGCTCTTCCCAGAGGGTCGCGCCTTCGTCGCCGGAGAGGGGTTTGCCGTCGATGATGACGGGGTACTCGCACTCGCCTTCGTCCTCGGTGACGTCGAGCCACTCGAGCTTGAACTTCTCGGCGTAGTTGACCCAGGCGGGATGGTTGCTGCCGATGAGTTCGGCGCCGCCTTCGATGTTGCGGCCCTTGATGTACTCGTTCTTGTTCGCCGCGTTGAAGGAGAGGACGCGGCCGCCGACGCGTTCGCGGGCTTCGAGCAGGGTGACGTCGTAGCCGCTGGCCTTGAGCTCGAAGGCGCAGGCGAGGCCGGAGAACCCGGCGCCGATGACGACGACGCGCTTCTTGGAGTCGCGGCCGAGGGGCGAGAAGCCCATCGCGGAGCCGGAGGAGAGGAGGAGGCCCGCGGAGGCGGCGAGGGTGGCCTTGAGGAACTCGCGGCGGTCCTGGGCCGTGCGCGGGGTTCCGTAGCGGGAGGCGAGCTGCGCGATGAGGGAACGTGCCATGGGTGTCTGCTCCGTGCGTGCGAACCTGGACAAAACCCCGCGTCGCCGTTGGGCGGAGCGGGGTTGGGTGTGTGAGGGGATTACTCGTCGTTGGTGGGGCCGGCGCAGAGCATCCAGAGCTTGAAGAAGTTCATGACCTGCTGCTTGGTGAGCTTGTTGGCGTTGAGCCGGTACTCGACCTTGCTGCTGGCGACGGTCTCGCCGGTCATGGAGTCGGTGTAGGTGATGCGGCCGGTGAGGCAGGGGACGGAGTTGTCGACGGCGAAGAAGGCGTCTTCGTCGGACATCTTCTCGAAGGCCGCGGCCTCGTTGGAGGCGGACTTGTTCTTATCCTCGTTGAAGCGGAGGTTGAACTCGTAGTAGCCCTTGCCGTTGGTGGCGCGGTCGGCGTCCTCGACCCACTTGATGGTGCCGGTGACGACGTCTTCGATTTCCTTGCCGTCGAGGGTGTAGCGGAAGCGGATGCCGTCGGTGAGCCAGTTGCCCGTTTCGTAGTCGTAGTCGAGGCGGCCGTTGACGGAGGTGGTGGGGTAGACCTCGGCGGGGCCCTTGGCGAGGCGGATGTTCTCGAAGCGCATCGGGTCGGACTGCTTCACGACGACTTCGATGGTCTTGTTGCCGACGAGACGCTTGAAGGAGTACTTGGCGAGGGTGTCCTTCTTTTCAGCCTTGCCGATGAGGCGGCCGGCGAACTTCTCTTCGAAGCCGGAGGCCTTGCCGGTGGTGTCGATCTGGACGCGGAGGGGGCGTTCCTTGGCGGAGCCGCCGCCGAGGTCGAACGCGCCGGAGGCGGGGTCGATGGGGACGAGGCCGACCCACTTGCCGACGACCTTCTTCTGCTTGAGGTCC
>JBIKMF010000316.1:0-5112 GCA_044359425.1 Phycisphaerales bacterium | reverse complement strand
CCGCGCCGTACTCGGCGAGCGTCTCGTGCCACTTGGGCTTGAGCGCGACGGCTGTGAACCCGTTGGCGTTGAGCAGGGTCACCATCGCGTCGTTGCGCCAGACGCCGATCTTCGCCGCGGGCGAGCGACCGAGCCAGTTGGCGGCGTTGAGGACGAACGCCCGAGTGCCCGCGTGATCGAGGGACTTGGCCTCGATCATTCCGCCGTGGCCGAGGACGACGACGCGGCCCTTCTCCCACTCGGCGCCTGCCGCCACGGGGAGGACCGCCTTGTCTTCCTTGCCAGCAGCGATGACGAAGGCACGATCACCGAAGACCGCGAGCGGGCCGGGAACACCGGCGGACGCGAGCGCGGGGACACCGGTGACGAGCGTGTCGCGCGCGGGTGCGACGGGCTGCGCCTGCTGCGGCAGAGCGATCGCGGCGGGCGATGCGAGTCCGATGAGCATTGCGGCGAGCATGAGCGAGCATGGGCTTCGTTGCATGGCGGGATGATACCACACGGGGCGGCTGGTGCGAGGCGCTGGATGCAGGATGATCGCGGCTTACCGGTGCGCGAAGGCGCGAGGCTTCCTCGCATCGATCGCCGCCTGGCAGAGCGCGATGAGGCGAGGTGCGTCGATGGGCTTGCTGCCGTAGACGTCGCAGCCTGCCTGGGTGCAGCGGTCCGCATCGGTGCTCATCGCGTGCGCGGTGAGCGCGACGATCGGGAGCGTGGAGCCCTTGGATCGCAGGAGTGCCGCGGCCTCGTAGCCGTCCATGTCGGGCATCTGCATGTCGCTGATAAGCAGGTCGAACGGGGGCGACTGGAGCAGTGGTCCGTGCTCGTTGCCGTTGGCGCAGAGGGCTTGCACCGCTTCGCGACCGTTGGAGACCGTGGTGACCGCAGCGCCGGCTTTGCGGAGGTAGTACGAGAAAAGGCGGACGTTGTCGGGACCGTCCTCGGCGAGGAGGATGCGCACGCCGTTGAGCGTTGCGTGGCTGGATGTGGCGACGGCCTGCGCGCGGGCCTCGCCGCGACGACGGTACTCTTCGGCGAACTCGGCGGGCGTGAGTCGGATGGTGTCGGGCCCGGTGTGGGCGGCGATTGCGAGCGAGAAGCAACTGCCAGAGCCGGGGGTGCTGGTGACGGTGATGTCACCGCCGAGCATCTGGGCGAAGCGCCGGCTGATGTTGAGGCCGAGACCGGTGCCGCCGAAGCGGCGCGTCGTGCTTGAGTCGGCCTGCGCGAACGCGGTGAAGAGGCGACCGATCTGGCTCTCGGGGATACCGATGCCGGTGTCCTGCACGGCGAGGGTGAGCTGCGATGAAGCGGGGTTGAACGAGACGGCGGCCGTGATGCCACCGACCTCGGTGAACTTGATGGCGTTGCCGATCAGGTTCACGAGGATCTGGCGGAGTCTGGTGGGGTCGGTGTTGAAGCGTGCGGGGACTGGGGTGTCGCAGGTCCAGTTGAGCGTGAGGCCCTTGGCTTCGGCGCGGACGCTCATGAGGTCGATGACCTCGCGGAGCGCGACGGCGGGGTTCACGGGGACGGACTCGACGGTCATGCAGCCGGCTTCGATCTTGGAGAGATCGAGGATGTCGTTGATGATGGAGAGCAGGTGCTCGCCGTTGCGGCGGATGGTGGAGATGGCCTCGACGCGGCGTTCGGGCGCGCGGGTGAGGTCGCCGTCTTCGAGGAGCAGATCCGCGTAGCCGAGGATGGCGGTCATCGGCGTGCGGATCTCGTGGCTCATGTTGGCGAGGAACTCGCTCTTGGAGCGGCTCGCGGCCTCGGCGGCGGCCTTTGCCGCGGCGAGCTTGAGTTCGAGTTCCTTGGCTTCGGTGACATCGACGTGGACACCGACAGCGCGGATGGGGTTGCCGGCGTTGTCGCGTTCGATGACGCGGCCGAGGTCGAGGACCCATTTCCAGGAGCCGTCCTTGGCGAGGAGGCGGTGCTGGCACTGGAAGGTGGGAGTTTCGTTGCGGAGGTGGGGCTCGAGCTCGCCCATGACGGGCTGGCGGTCGTCGGGGTGGACGAGTCGCTCCCAGGTGGAGAGCTCTGGCTTGAGCTCACTCAGCGTGTAGCCGAGCATCGAGGCCCATCGTTCGTTGAAGGAGACGTGACCGGTGACGACGTCCCAGTCCCAGGTGCCGAGGCCGGCGCCTTCGATGACGAAGTTGAGCTTCTCGTTGGCCTGGCGGAGGGCTTTTTCGATGAGGAGTCGCTCGGTGATGTCGGCGAGTGTGCCGCGGAGGAGGAGGCGACCGTTCTCGCGGACGGGGGGCGAGACGGTGTCGTCGATCCAGACGATGCGGCCGTCGGCGGCGATCATGCGGTACTGGAAGCGGTGAGACGTGTTGCTCTCGATCTGCGAGAGGCAGTACTTCATCGCGCCGTCACGGTCGTCGGGGTGGACGTGGGCGAGCCAGAAGCCGGGGGCGAGCCAGTCGGTCAGCGGATAGCCGAGGTTCGCCGCGGCGGGCGAGACGTAGGTGAATGCGTTGGCGGCGACGTCGAACTCCCAGACGACGACTTCGGCCTGTTCGACGAGGAGGCGGTAGCGTTCGTCGCGTGCTTCGGCGGCGGCGCGCTGATGGACCAACTCGCGGCAGGCGCGCCGGAGTTCGAGTTGCGCCGTGACCTGCCTGGCGAGGCGCACGAGGGACTGGAGTTGCTGGGGCGTGATGGAGCGCGGCTTGGTATCGATGATGCAAAGCGTGCCGAGCGCGAAGCCATCGGCGTTGATGAGCGGGACGCCGGCGTAGAAGCGGATGCCGGGTTCACCGGTGACGAGCGCGTTGTCGAAGGTGCGAGGATCACTGGCGGCGTCCTCGATAACGAGGGGTTCGGTGCGGAGGATGGCGTAGGCGCAGAAGGCGACGTCGCGCGGCGTTTCGCGGACGGGGAGTCCGATGCAGGACTTGAACCACTGGCGTGAGTCGGCGACGAGGCTGACGAGCGCGATGGGGACTTCGCAGATCTGCTGCGCGAGCGCGGTGATGTCGTCGAAGTCGCCTTCGGGCGCGGTGTCGAGCACGCCGCACGCGTGAAGGGCGGCGAGTCGCTGCAGCTCATTGGGTGGGAGGTCAGCCTTCGGCATGTCGGTTCGGTCGCCTTTCGCAGTAGTTTCGGCAAGGTGCGGGGCCAACGTGAGCGAACCGATGCGGGCGGTTGGAGAAGCGGATGCGGAGCCGTGGTTATCAGGGATTCGGGGCCACCTGCGCGGGGGAGTGGCTCGTACGATCGGAGTTATGGAACCGGTGGTCGTTGTGCTGTTTGACGGAGAGTGCGGGCTGTGCTCGGGGGCGGCTCGGTGGCTGGTTGCGCGGGATCGGCGCGCGGTGATGCGGTTCGCGGGGTTGAAGTCGCGGGCGGGGCGACGTGTGCTGAGCGAGGCGGGGTGTGACGGCGCGATGCCGGACTCGATGGTGGTGGTCGAGGGGGCGCGGGTGTTGGTGAAGTCGGATGCGGCGCTTCGCGTGGCGATGGTCATTGGGTTTCCGTGGAGTGTGGCGTGTGTTGGGGCTGTGCTCCCGAGGGTGGTGAGGGATTGGGTGTACGACGTGGTGGCGCGGAATCGCAAGAGGTTTGGCTCGGGCGTGTGCGCGATGCCGAGCGGGGCGGCGCGTGAGCGGTACCTGGATGCGGACGAATCGGGGAGTGAGAGGGGGAGTGAGGGGTGATCAGGGTTTGCGGAGCATGATGTAGCACGTGCCGCGGGGCGGCGCGGCGACGGGGATGGAGGCGTTGCCGCGGGGGTCGATGGTGATGGGGATGCGGGAGCCGTCTTCGGCGATGGCGACGGCGTTGTCGGTGAGGCCGGTGTAGTAGAGGTTGACGCGGAGGGAGGAGTCGAGGGGCTGTGCGCGGGTGTTGTGGACGACGAGCATGCCGGCGGTTTCGAGCGCGGGGTTGACGTGGAGGATCCAGTCGACGGGGGCGGAGCCGGGGCGTGGGCCGTGGATGATGTCGGACTCGAGGATGGAGCGGTTTTGTTTGAACCACTCGACGCGTCGGGTGAGCATGTCGCGGGTGGCGTCGGTATCGAAGAGGCGGGGGCCGCGGTAGCAGGCCTGGACGCCGGCGCCGAGGAGGTTATTGAGGCGGCGTTCGTAGTGGTCGCGGTGTTGGTCGAGGGGTTCGATGGTGGCTGCGGGGCCGCCGCCGTGGTACTCCATGAGGGGGACGAACATCCATCCCATGCTGGGGGTTTTGGACCATGTGCCGTCGAAGATGTTCTGGCGTTCGATGATCTCCTGGTGTTCGCGGGGGAGGGACCAGTTGGTTTCGCGGTAGCCCATGGCGGATTTGTTGGAGCCGCTGAGGTAGTACCAGTCGGGGACGTTGAGGTAGACGCCGCGGGCGCGGCACCACTTGTAGAAGTCGGTGATCTTGCGCCATTGGCGCCACTGGGAGTCGGCGTGGTTGGCGTGGCCGGGGTGTGATGTGGAGGCGCAGGCGTCGCCGGGGTAGTTGCCATCGTGTTCGAGGACGTCGAGGTTGGTGGCGTCGATGAAGGAGTGGAGCTTGTCGAAGTAGGCGCGGCCCCATTGGGATTCGAGGCAGGGGGAGTTGCCGAAGATGGCGAAGCCGCCGGGCTTGCCGGTGGCGGGGTTGACGACGTCGTTGGCGGCGTCGATGGAGCGGCTGGCGAGCAGGGAGTAGCCGCCGAGGGCGACGCCCTTGGAGTGGGCGTACTCGGTGAGTTCGCGGATGGAGGCGGCGTAGGCGGGGTCGGTGCTTTCGATGTTGAAGCCGCTGCCGAAGGTCATGATGACGAGTTCGAAGCCGGCGGTTGAGGCTTGGTCGATGGCGGCGCGGACGCGGTCGGGGTTGCTGGAGGCGGCGTGGAAGATGAGGGGGTTTTCGAGGACCCAGGGGGCGATGGTGCGGTACATGCGGCGCTGCGCGAGGCCGCGGCGTTCGCGGTCGGTGGAGTCGTGGAGGAGTTCGAAGGTGCGGTGTGAGGTGAAGGTGGAGTTGGGGGCGATGGGGATTGCGGGGCCGAGGCGTGGGGAGGCGATGAGGAGGCAGGGGGTTTGGCGTTGGTAGTGGACTTGGGATTCGTAGAGCGGGTCGGGGGTCCAGGCGAAGCCGGGGCCGGTGATGCCGGACTCCATGGAG
>JBIKMF010000315.1:0-5113 GCA_044359425.1 Phycisphaerales bacterium | reverse complement strand
TACCACGTGCGCGAGGTTCTGGGCGAAGGAGCCGGAGGCGGCGCAGACCGCGTGGGCGTTGCGGGAGTTGTACTCGCGGTTTCCGAGTGTCGCGGCGAAGCGGGCGGGGCCGGCGACGCATCTGCTAGCGGTGGATGGACGCGGCGAGCGGGTTGCGTTCAACGCGGAGGTTGGGCGGGAGACACCGATTGAGGTGTGGAGCGCGGACTTGGAGACGCGGATCTGTAGCATTCCTTCGCCGAAGGACACGCCACAGGTGTTGACGCTTTCGCCGGATGGATCGCTGCTGGTGATGGGTCACTTCGGCGGGGTTGTCGGGTTATGGGACGTGGAGCGAGGGGTGCTGGTGAGGGAGTTGTCGCGGCATGCGGGGCCGGTGCGGGGCGCGGTGTTTACGCCGGATGGCGCGATGCTCGCGACGGGGTCGGAGGACGGGCGGGTGGTGGTTCACCGGGTGAGTGACGGGCAGGCAACGGCGGAGGCCATGCTTGACGGCGGACTCGGGGCGATGGCGATGAGTCCGGACGGGCGCGGTCTGCTGTGCGTGACGAGATCGAAGCGGATTGCGCTGCTGGATCTGTCGGGGGAAGTGCTGAGGACGGCGGAGCTTCCGGGCCAGCAGGTGCCGACGATGATCGCGGTGCATCCGAGCGGGAGCTCGGTGGTGGTGGCGGACAACGCGAGCCCGTCGCGGCTGACGGTGGTGGACCTTCCGTTGCTTGACGGTGTGCGGACGGTGCAACTGCCGCAGGATGTGCGGGACATCTGCTTCATCGACGGGGGCAAGTCGCTGGCGGTGAGTCAACGGGGGATCGAGGTCTTGAGCTACCCGGATCTGGAGCACGAGCGGTTTGAGTTCGTTGATCGCACCGCGTGGCATCGCGCGAGGCCGGTGAGCGGGGGCCGGTATGTGTCGGTGTCGACGGCGCGGCATGCGCGGCTCTTTGACACGGACCAGGCGTCGTTCGTGCACCATGTGTCGCGGCCGAATGCGTTCCCTTCGCGGGTGCGATTCAGCCCGGATGGGTCGGTGCTTGCGGTGCACGGGGGCGCGACGGTGTTGCTGCTGGATGGGCATGATCTGTCGCTGTTGGCGGAGCTTGAGGGAACGCGCGACCACAGCCGGATGTGGAGTTCGGTCGCGTTCAGTCCGGACGGGGGCACGTTGGCGTTCAGCGCGGGGCGGGGCGAGGTGGCCCTTACTGATCTTCGCACGGGCTCCACGAGTACCTTCGCTGCGCATGCCGAGCGCGTGTACACGATCGCGTTCAGCCCGGATGGTTCGCTTCTCGCCACGGCGTGCGGGCGTGGGGAGTTGAAGCTTTGGAAGCTGGGTGGCGAGCCTGCACTCGTGACGGAGAAGAAGGTCGATCAGTTTGCATCGGCGGTGGAGTTTTCGGCGTCGGGGGAGTCGTTGCTGGTGCTGCAGGCGTTTGGGGCGATGATCGAGTGCGCGGTGCCGACGCTGGAGGTCGTGCATCGGGTGGAGCGGGCGGGGGGATTCGCGGCGGACGTGAGCCCGGATGGTGCATCGGTCGCGATCTCGCGTTGGAAGGGGGCGGCGGAGATCGTGGCGTGGCCGGATGGCGGTGAGCCGCGGGCGATCGGGGAGGGCGCGGCGCGCACGGGCGGTGTGCGGTTTAGCGGGCGGGGGGAGTTGCTCGCGACGGCGGGGTTTGACGGCGCGGTCCGACTGTGGGACGCGAAGAGCGGGATCTGCTTGTTCACGCGGGACGGGGAGGCCTCGTCGCTCGCGGATGTGGCGTTTGCACCGGATGACTCACGGCTTGCGTGGGTGGGTGAATCTACGGGCGTCTTTTTGATGGATCTGACGGCGATGGAGCCGCGGCTGGCGCGGCACGCGGCGGTGTTCGTTGCGGAGTTGGAGGATGGGTGGAGTTCGGCGCGCGGGGCGGTGGTGAAGGGTTGGGGCGTAGGGGCGGCGCGACCATCTGGGGATGGTGAGACGACAGCGCGGGCGGTGCGTGCGTGGGGTGGGGGCGGGGTGCGTTAGTGTGAAGGTGCGGCGGGGGCGATACCGTGCCGCGGATCGGCCGAACGTTGGCGGCTATCGGGGCCGAGCTCGCCGTGAGTCGAGTGTTCAGGCTGGGTCACCTGTTGCACTCTTCACCACTCCATGTGCCCGCCCAGGCGCGGCCAGAAGCCTGCGTGGGGATGGCGTGGTACAGTTCGATCATCTCATTCGCGGTGGTTTAGGGAATGCAGGCTGGTCGGCATGATTAACATGGGAACAACAGATAACAAATGGTTGGTTCGATCGGCGGGTGGGGGCACCCCTTGGTGGTCGGACCTCGAACGGGTTGGATGGCAGTGTACTCGCTCACAGGTTGGCAAGCGAGATTCGAGCGATACGCCATCACCTGAACTCTGGCGCATTCAATCACCAGAAGACAGATGGATCGAGTGTGTGTGGGTGCGAGCGAACGGGTCCGACTACCTTCAAGCTGCCCTTTGGTCTGACCACGACTGCAGAGCACAACTGGAAGAGACCTTGTTCGCCTTGGGATTCAATGTTCAGATCCTTGACATGAAAGCGCTTTTGACCGACGTGAATAACTAAGATAACGTCCTGATTCCTGCGCACATTTGACAAAGCGATACCACCGCTGAAGCGGTGGCCTACAAGCGAGCAAGCCCGTTGAAACGGGCTGAAGAGGCAGAGAGAGAAGGGGGGGGCGTATGGCTGCGATACCACCGCTGAAGCGGTGGCCTACAAGCGAGCAAGCCCGTTGAAACGGGCTGAAGAGGCGGGTGGGTTGCTGGATCGTTCGGGTGCTGTGGGCGGTGTGATCAACACGGACAGCGGCGGGAATGCCGCTGAGACCCAGCGGCTCGAAAGCCGCTGCCACCCCCGAAGCGGGTTGTCGTGGCACCTGAGGTGTGTGTGTGTTGGGTTCTGCCACACCTTCGGTGTGGAGGGTTTGTTGTGGGGAGGACCCGGGGGTCGAGCTCGAGGACTCGCTTGGCCCCCGTCTCCTTCATGTCACGCCTTCGGCGTGGAGAGGCGGGGGCGGGCGTGGGGTGGGGGCGCGGTGCGTGTGAACGGGGATTTCGACGCGGGTGGTGATGTTGACGGTGACTGACATGGGACGTTGGGAGCGATCAGACGATGAACGACGAGAGCTTCAACGGCCGGCTGCGCGACGAGTGCATGGACGTGGAGGCGTTCTACAGCCTGGCGGAGGCGAAGGTGGTGATCGAGGACTCTCGGAGGTACTACCGCGACCAGCGTCCGCACAGCTCGCCGGGCTATCGCACGCCGAAGGCGTTCATCGCGGCACTCGCCGCGGCAACTGGCGTGATGGCGGCACGCGAGGCGAACACGGAGAACCGGGTTGATGGAGAGGAAGACGCGGCCCCTCTTCCTCTCCAAACCACTCCATCTACCCCCCTCCAGGCGCGGCCAGAAGCCTGCGTGGGGACGGCGTGATACAGTTCGATCATCTCATTCGCGGTGGTTCGGGGGGTGCGGGCTGGTCAACAGGAACATCGAGGCATGTTTCCGGGCGGTGGAGCCGATCGACTCGAGAACTGGGTAGGTGTGCCGCGTACCGTTCACGGACAGATCAGTGGAGAATGGACCGGCTTCGAGCGCGATACAAGACTCCATCAGCTGATGAAGTGCGGACCTTCGTAATGTGGCTCGATGCTAACTACGGTCAGTACTATCTCCACCCATAGGTGACACATGGACAAGGCGATTAGCGATTATCTCATCGAAGTGTGCGAGATTCTCCGCGCTGTGGACGGTGAACTAGGAGCTATGGACACGAACACCGATGCCATGGCGTTCTGCTTTCGCAGCGAGGCCGACCGGCAATCGCTTGCGCTGCTAATGTCAAATGAGACCTCGCGACGCATCCTGACCCGACTCACTCGACATTCCGCAACAGCAGTCGCATTTCATATGCTCGCGCTTCATGACGAGCGCAAGGAACTCGGTGCTAGTGCAGCAAAACCGAGGATTGTGTTGAACATCGGTGGACGGGACTTCGACATCCCATCGGGACTCCATGAACGATTGGGTGCCGAGATGCAGTCGCTTGACATGGACACAGAGGAGTGGTGGTGAACCTACCCACGTTCTGTTGACACCAGCGAACTCGGGCTACAACTGCCCGGGGGAAAGAGTGTCAGGATGCCGAGAAAGGTCTATTTCGAGGACTTCAAGAAGGGCGCTGTCGATCAGGTGATCGGGCAGCGTCACTCCATCAGTTCTGTCGCCAACCGGCTCGGGCTCGAATTGACCCAGCCTGAAAGCCCCGACCCACAGCGAGTGAGATCTTTGGGGCGAACAATGCCCCGGAAAGGTCCGCTCGATGAAACGCAAGAGACCCACGACGGACGAGATCACCAGGAAACTGCGTGAGGCCGATCAGTTGGCCGCGGGCGGCGACACCGTGCCGCAGATCGGCCAGAAGCTCGAGGTCAGCGCGCGGACGCTGGCGGCAGCAGTTCCGCGGCATGGGCGACGATGAGATCAAGCGCATGCGGCAACTCGAGGAGGAGAACCGGCGGTTTCGCAAGGCCGTCGCCGACCTCAGGCTCGATAAGCAGATCCTGACGGAGATCGCGGAGTGAAGCGGTCGGGGTGAGTGACGGGCGTTCCTCTGCCCCTCCGGGGCAGGGAGGGGCGGGGGGTTGGTACGACGGGTTGCGCGATGCTCAGAGCAGCATCGCTTCACCCGTCGCTACATTCCTGCGCCCCTCTGGGGCGAAGAGGGCGGCGTTCGATGTGCAGACGTTTCCCAAGGCTCGCGCCCTGGGCTTGCGCATGTCCGCACCCTTGGTGCTCGCGGTTGGTGTGGGGGAGGGTGTGGGTGTTTGGGGGAGGGTGAGTGGGTCCGCCCTCAGCCGGGCGGAGGGGATCTTTGGGGCGTACCGGTGGCTTGCTCGCAAGGCTCGCCGCGCCACCGGCAACGAGCGTGCGCCCGAAACGGGCGAAGAGGGCCGGAGGCCATAGGGAGGAGCGGTGGTACGGTGTGTGTTTCAGCGTGGCGTTGTGGCGGCCGGGGTGCAACGAAGACGCGACTGAAAGTCGCGGCGACCCAGCGGTCTGGAGACCGCTGCCACGCGCGGCGGGGTGTCGTGG
>JBIKMF010000314.1:0-5132 GCA_044359425.1 Phycisphaerales bacterium | reverse complement strand
CGAGCTCGCCGATGTCGAGGCCTTCACCAAGCTGCGCCCCGATCTTGAGCTCAGCGCGATCGGTGAGCGCGAGTACTACGGCAACCTCGCGGCCTTCTTCCGCCCGCTCAAGATCGTCACGTGGCTCACCGCGGGGCTGATCGCCGTTGGTGGTCTGTTCGGAGGCCTGAACACGATGTACGCAGCCTTCGCCTCACGCGTGCGCGAGCTGGGCACCCTGCAGTCCATGGGGTTCCGACGGTCCGCGATCCTCGTCAGCCTGGTGCAGGAGTCGGTCATCGCGACGAGCGTCGGGGGGTTGATCGCCTGCGGAATCGGGATCTGGATTCTCGACGGAGTCTCCGTACGATTTTCCATGGGGGCCTTCGGGCTCGTGGTTGATTCGGTTGTGATCGCGATCGGTCTGTGCGCGGGAGCGATGCTCGGAGTAGTGGGGGCGCTGCCCCCGGCGATGCGGGCGATGCGGATGACCATCCCCGAGTCGCTCAAGGCGGTGTAGGGAACGTTTGGAAAGGAACATGCGATGAAGACGGTCTACGGCGTGCGGCTTGTGGCGGCTCTGGTGGCGGGGGCGGTGTGCGTTGGCGTGCTTCCACCGCTGGCGATCGCCCAGTCCGCGGCGAAGGTGGACGTGAAAGGACTGCCGGATGGTCTTGTGCTGAAGGCCCCGCCCGCGGGTCCGATCGTGACGCCCGCGCAGGCGAAGAAGACGGCGAAGGTGGGGGACAAGATCACGATCACCGGACGGGTGGGCGGCGGTGCGGCGCCGTTCGTCAAGGACCGCGGCGTCTTCACGATCGTGGGCGAGGAACTCGCAAACTGTGCGGACGCGGTCGATGACCACTGCCCACAGCCGTGGGACTACTGCTGCGAGACCAAGACCGACATCGTCCGCAACAGCGCGACGATCCAGGTGAACACGGCGAAGGGCAAGCTGATCAAGCTCGGCATGAAGGGCAAGGCGGGCCTCGCCGAGACGAGCGAGGTCACGGTGACCGGCGTCGTGACCGCGGTCGACGAGAAGACGCTCGTCGTGACGGCCGAGTCGATGTATGTCTCCCCGGCGTTGCCCCACGGCTGGTGCTACAACGCGCCGCCGGCCTCGAGCAAGACTCCCGCGGAGGCTCGCGGCTCGGTCAAGGTCGGTGATGATGTGGTCGTGCGGGGTCGCGTTGGTGGCAGCGAGTTCCCGATGGCGATCGGGCGGGCGAGCTTCACGCTCGTTGGCCCCGAAGTCGCCTTCGACGAGAAGGCGGAGAAGCCCTGGGCCTACGCCGGAGTCGCGAAGGAAACGCTGGACGCGGCCATGTGCACGGTGCAGTTCGTGGACGACAAGGGCGAGCCGCTCGTCCTCGAACTTGCGGGCCGCAGCGCGGTGGCGAAGGGGAACGCGGTGGTCGTGAGCGGCAAGGTGCTGCGGACCGACGGCGGCCTGGTGATCGCGGCGACCAAGGTGCAGCCCGAGAAGAAGTGATCAGGTCAGCGGGATGATCGGCGCCTTGGAGTTCAACCGGTCGAGGAACGCTTGATCCGCTTCGTACTTGTCGGCGGGCGTGGGGTTGTCCGGCAACAGACCCTCGACGGTCTTGAACGCGAGGATCGCCTTGCGCGTCGAACCCGTGTTGGGTTCCTTGATGTCACCGGCGGCGATGTGACCGTTGTCGCCGCTGGTGGCGGTGCGCTTGTTCGCGGGGATCTCGACGTGGTACCAACCCGCGGAAGAACCGAGCACCTTGAGCGAGGTGCCGTTGCTCACGTCGCAGAGCTTCGCCGCGGTGGCCGAGTCCTCCGCTCGGATCGGCGCGCCCGCCGCCTTGTTCACGATGACGTTGTTCTCGAAAGTGCCCCAGTCGGCATCGAGCGTGCCCGCCGGGTGACCGAGCTTGCGGAGCTGCGCCTGGACGCGGCGCTTCGCGGTGTTCTTGGCCGATGAGGTCAGTTCCGTCAGCTGGACGGTCCGCGGCATGTGCGGACAGGCGAGATCATTCACCGCCCAGCACTGGTTCGCGATCGTGCTGTTCTCGAAGTTGCAGACGGAGAGCGTCGCGGCATCGGCGACGGTCTCGCACCGGCAGGGGAAGAGCAGCGGCGTGCGGTAGTTGGTGGGGATGCACGGGCGGTTGTGCTCGTCCGGCACGTCCCTGAGCGGGTGCATGAACCCGACGTTCAGGTGCACGTGTCCGGCCTGATTTGAGGTCGCACTGAGATTGCCCGTGCGGCCGGTGATCCCGATGAGCTCACCCGCGCGGACGAAACGGGGCATCGTGCCGAACTTGTCGGTGAGGTGGCCGCCTGAAATGGTGCGATCGGTGCCGGCGGCATCCTTGAGCGTCAGGCTCACCGTTCTGCCGAGGGCACCGTTGTTAGCGGTGTACGAGGCGTTTCCCGCGTGGACCGCGAAGAAGTGGTCGCTGACTCCGGCATGGACGTCGATGCCGTGGTGACCGTCGCCGCCGCGCCACGTGGTGGGGGAGTTGTCGTGCTCGTACATCCCGTAGCCCTTGCCGCCGAAGGGGTCGGAGCCGCCCATGTCGTAGTACTGGGTGACGATGTGGAGGTGCATGCCGACAGGGCGGGTCCCGTCGTCGGGGGGTTCGCGCGAGCTGCCGCGGGCGCCGTCGTTTTGCCAAGCGAAGGCGTTCATGCCGGCGGCGGCGGTGTTGCCACGGACGACGGGATCGTCGAAGTCGTCGTAGACGGGTTGGCACCAGACCATGGCGAACAGCACGAACTCGGGGGTGAACTCCGAGCCGTCGTAGAACATGCTGAAGCAACCGTCGCGGCGCTGCATGCGGAGCCAGGTGAAGTCCTCTTCCTCGTCGGTGATCGCGAAGGCGGGGATCTCGAAGACCCAACTGGTCTTGAGCTCGCGCGACATGGTCTTCTCGGTTTCCTGAGGGTTGGGGCGGTTGAGCTTCCAGCCCCAGTTGGAGTTGCGTGCGGTCTGCTGGTTGCCGACCCACTGCGCGAAGAAGCCGGTGGCGCCGCCGATGGGCAAGGGTGTGAAGGGCACCCCGGCCTCGATCTCGTCGAGTCGCTGCGGGGTGTAGGTGCGCCACAGGATGTCGGTCGTGCCTTTCTCTTCCTTGGCGGTGGATTCGGCGACGACCGCGAACTCCTTGAACTCAACTTCGAGCTTGAAGCCGGCCTGGATCTTCGCGACGGGCACGGGGATGGCGATGCAGCCCTTCTCGTCGGTGACGAACGAGCGGCTCTCTTCGAGGAGTGTCTTGGCATCGTCCTCGGATTTGATCCAGTCCAAGCACGAGGCGGGTGCGCGGCCGAAGCGGACCTGTTGCCAACGCTTGTACTGCTTCGACCAGTCGTCGCTCCAGACGCCTGCGGAGGAGCCGTCGCGGCCGATGTCGTCCTCGTTTACTTCACCGTCTTCCATCGCGGTGTCGTCGGGCGGGAAGTAGCCGAGCGTGGCGAGGAAGAACTGCGCAGCGAGGTAGCAGCGGGTGTTGTATTCCTGGAGGACAAGGTCGCACTGGGCATCGGTGGGGGCGGCGAAGGGGATGTCCTTGCCGCTGGCGTCCTTGATGCCCTTGAGGATCTTCGCGCCGCCGGCGGTGGTGGTGAGGTGCTCGGCGAGGATCTTGGGGCCTTCGAAGAGCTTGACTGTCGCGGCGTCTTCGGCGGAAACGACGATGTGGTTGCGGGTGACGAGGTAGCGGAGGAAAGCGGTCTTGCCCTGATCGCCGAAGGAAGTCGAGGGGGCGCCGGGGTTGAGGTTGACCGGGTCCAGCGCGAGGAGAGCCATCTGCGTGCCCTTGCCCTTGGTGATGCTGGAGAGGCCGTGGAACCAGGCGTCGTTCTTGAGGTAGATCGGCATCGCCTTGACGATGTCCCAGCCTTTGTCCTTCCAGACGTACTTGACGACTTCCTGTTCGTCCGAGCCGTCGAGGTTCGAGATCCAGAGGCCTTTGACCGGGATGTCGGTGAGGGGCAAGCCCGAGCGGCAGTCGAGGAGTTGGATGCGGAGCTTGCGGATGCGGGTGAGCGCGTTGCGATGTTCGGTGTCGGTCTGTCCCTTGGCGACGTCCGCGGCGGCGGCGGTGGCGTCGAGGCCGGACATGAGCTCGGAGACTGTGGTGTTCTGTTCGTCGCTCATGGTGGATCAGGGCGTGTACGCGGTGTCGATGAAGTGGCAGGGGTCGATGATCGACGCGAAGCCGCGAAAGCCGCCGGCGGGGGGCGACGAGCTGGGGCCGGGGACATTGGGGCTTTCTTCGGGCGTCATCTCTTCTTCGGCGGTGCCGGAGCGATCGTCCTTGTCGTGGACATCGAGGAGGGCCTTGCGGGTCTGGTCGCCGATGATGCCGTCGGCCTCGATGCCGGCGTAGATCTGGAAGGCGTGGGTGGCGCGGCGGGTGAGGGGGCCGACGATTCCGTCGACGGGGCCGCACCAGAAGCCGAGGTTATTGAGGCGTTGTTGAACGCCGGTGACGCGGGTGACGGGGTCGAGGCCCGCGAGGGTGAGCTGCGTCTTCTGGCCCATGAAGAAGAGGGTGGCGGACTTGGCGTCGGCGGGGACCTCGGTCTTGAGGAGGCCGTCGCTATCGGTCTTGGCTTCGATCTTGGGTCGGCCGGGGATGGTGAGGCGGTAGGGGCGGTCGGTGAGGGGCTTGCCGCGTTCGTCGAGCATGCGGATGCGGAGCATCCATTTGGAGCCGGCGACGCGGAAGCGGTGGCGTTTTTCGGTAGGGCAGCTTTCGTCGCGGCCGTCGAGGTCGGGGATGATGAGGACGTCGCCGGGGTAGATGACGTTGGGATTGGGGCGGAGCGTGCGGAAGTCCTCGTTTTCCGGGGCTTCGTAGACGGTTTCCCACTTGGTGAACCCGTAGCTCCAGGCGATGAGGGAGAGGCACTCACCTTTTTGGACGACGTGTTCGGTCATGCGGCTTCCTCCGGACGTTCGGCGGCTGTGAGACAAACGCAGAATGTCGGTCCGGGGTCACGGTCTTGCAGTGCTGTCAGGTCTGCGGGGATGCCAGAGTGTTTCCCTGGGCGTTCGGCTGATTCTCGACTGCGCGGATGCTCTTCCATTTGGCGACGGGGATGAAGCCGAGGGCCATGATGGCGAGCTGAGAAATGCCGAACAGGAGGAGGTAGAAGACGGCGGAGTCCAT
>JBIKMF010000313.1:0-5151 GCA_044359425.1 Phycisphaerales bacterium | reverse complement strand
CCTCCACCAGGCCGTCCTCCGCTACGCCATCGACTTCATGACCGACCGCCACGGCTTCTCCCAGATGAGCGTCCCCACGCTCGTCCGCGAAGAGACCATGATCGGCACCGGCTTCTTCCCCGCCGGACGCGAACAGGCCTACCACGTCGAAGAATCCAAGCGAGGCGGCGGGTACGACCTCTTCCTCACCGGTACCGGCGAAGTCGGTCTCATGGGCGTCCACATGGACGAGATCCTCGACGAAGCCCAGCTCCCCCTCAAGTACGTGACCGTCTCCACCTGCTACCGCCGCGAAGCCGGTGCCGCGGGCAAGGACACCGCGGGCCTCTACCGCATCCACCAGTTCGACAAGGTCGAACAGGTCGTCATCTGCAAGGCCGACGAAGGCGAAAGCCGCCGCTGGCACAAGCAGATGATCCTCTTCGTCGAGGAGCTCCTCCAGAGCCTCGAGATCCCCCACCGCCTCCTCCAGTGCTGCACCGCCGACCTCGGCGTCAAGAACGCCGACATGGTCGACATCGAAAGCTGGATGCCCGGTCGCGGCGACCTCGACCCCAAGGGCCGCCCCACCGGCGCCTATGGCGAAACCCACTCCGCCAGCCGCCTCTACGACTTCCAGTGCCGCCGGCTCAACATGCGGTACCGCCAGGGCGGCGCCGAAGGCAAGGGCGAAACCACCTTCTGCCACTCGCTCAACAACACCGTCCTCGCCAGCCCCCGCGTCCTCATCCCACTCATCGAAATGTGGCAGAACGCGGACGGGAGCATCACCATCCCGCCAGCGCTGCGGCCGTACATGGGCGGCCGCGAGAAGATCGGCTAAGCCCAGTCAACGCCCCTTCCGCGCCTTCTCCAGATACCCCTTCAGCCCCACACCGATCAGCTGACGCCACCCGCTGTCAATCTGCGCCGCCATCGCGCCGTCCACCGCCCCGAACAAGTTGTCGGTCAGCGTGAACCGCGTCCCTTTACCCGACTTCTCGATCGACCAGTTCAAGATCGTCGTCGCCGGGCCTCCAAACGGTGGCCCAATGTGGCCGCTCATCGTGATCGATCGCCCCCTCTCGATCGCCCCGATCGTGTACCACAGGAGCCCTCCTCCCCTGCCGTCGGTCTCCCACACGCGGCCCCCAACTTTCAACTCCATCGCAATCCCCTTCGACCCCGGCGCACAGTGAAAGTCCTTCAGCCACCACTTCCCTAAGCCCGTCGTCATCGCCCCCCACACCTTCGCCGGACTCGCGGCGATCTCCACCACCAACGTCACCTCCACCGCGCGGCAGGCAACCGCCGCGTCCCCCTGCCCCCCGCCCGTCGCACAACACCCGCATCCGCTCATGGCCAGCCTCCATTCCCCTCACCCAGGCCCAGCATACCCGCCACAAATCGACCCCGCATAAGCACTTGGAGCAAAACCAAACAAAATCCGTTTTGTATCCTTTCAAAACCCTTTGATTGGGTTATGATCGGTCATGCAAACGATCGACGATGCCGACTACCCCAGCCTCCTCGCTGCCCTCAAAGAGCAGATCCGAACCGCCCGCATCCGGGCGGCCCTCGCGGTCAACCGTGAACTGGTCCTGCTGTACCACGCCATCGGCACCGAAATCCTCGCCCGCCAGCACCACGAGGGTTGGGGCACACGCGTCATCCCTAGGCTGAGCAAGGACCTCCGCTCCGCGTTCCCCGAGATGAAGGGCCTCTCCGCTCGCAACCTCCGCTACATGCGACGCTTCGCCGCCTCCTGGGGAAACCCCTCAATTGTGCAGCAGCTTGCTGCAAAGATACCCTGGTTCCACAACTGCGTCCTCCTCGACAAGGTCCCCAACCCCGTCCACCGCGAGTGGTACGCCCGGGCCTGCATCGCCAACGGCTGGAGCCGTTCGGTCCTTGAACTCCAGATCGACACCCGCTTCCTCGAACGCTCCCTCGGCGCCACGACCAACTTCGACCGCACGCTCCCCCCCGCCGACTCCGACCTCGCCCGCCAAACCATCCGCGACCCCTACTGCTTCGACTTCCTCGCGCTCGCCGGCAAGGTCAAGGAACGCGAGATCGAAGCCGGTCTCGTCTCCCACATTCGTCGATTCCTGCTCGAACTCGGAGTCGGCTTCGCTTTCGTCGGCTCGCAGTACCCCCTCGTCGTCGACGGACGCGAGTTCCGCCTCGACCTCCTCTTCTACCACCTCAAACTCCGCTGCTTCGTCATCATCGACCTCAAAGCCCGCGAGTTCAGGCCCGAAGACGCCGGCAAAATGAACTTCTACCTCGCCGCGGCAGACGACCTCCTCCGCCACGCGAGCGACGCCCGCACGATCGGGCTCGTCCTCTGCCAGACCAAGAGTCGCATCATCGCCGAGTACGCACTGCGCGAAACGACATCACCGCTGGGGATAGCCGAGTTCCAGCTTCGCTCGCAGCTCTCTGATGACCTCTCCCGAAACCTCCCCAGCATCGAAGCGCTCGAAGCCGAGTTCCGAGGCCGCGCCTCGGATCAGTCCCCCGACGAAACAGAGCCAGCGGGCCAAGATCTTCTCTCAGATGAAGAAGACGGGCCGGAGTCCGAGGAGGGTCCGCCGTGAACTTACTCCCCCACCGCTTTCGCGAGATCAACCGTCGCGCCCGGCGCCTCCGGCCGATCGACTGCCGCGCTCAGCCGACGCAGAGTCTGCACAAGCCCCGCGATATCACCCCGCAGGGGAGCCGTGAACTCCAGGGGCTTATCGCTCACGGGATGCCGAATACCGAGCGTACACGCGTGCAGGGACTGCCTCGCAATCACCTCGCGTCCCGTTTCATCGGTGAAGGCCTTCCCGCCGTACATGTCGTCGCCGACGATCGGGTACCCCAGGTGCGAGAGATGCACCCGGATCTGATGGGTCCGCCCCGTCTTGAGCTCCAGCTCGACGAGCGAGTACGCGCCCGCACCGCCCGGAGCAGAATCAACCCGCGCCGACACACCCTCAGGAATCCGATACCGCTCGCGCACACGCACGATCGTCACCGCGTGCTTCCCGAGTTCATCGTGCCGCACGACGTACTTCTCGCGATACCCCTTCTCCCGCGAGGGATGCGGCCCGATCGGATACTCCACCACCTCGACATCCGGCGAGTACCACCCGTGGATCACCGCGAGATACCGCTTGTCCACCCGGCGATGCTCGAACTGATGCCCCAGCTTCCAATGCGCCTCGTCCTGCTTCGCGAACACGATGCACCCCGACGTGTGCCTGTCCAGTCTGTGCACAACCCCCGGCCTCGCGAACTCATCCCCCACCTTCGAGAGATCGCCGCCCAGAGCCGACCTGTGCTTGAAGTGATACGCCAGCGCACTCAGCATCGTCCCCTTCAGGTGCGTCCGCGCCGGGTGGACGATGATGTCCGGCTGCTTATTGATCACGATGATCTGCTCGTCCTCGTACATCACCGCCAGCGGAATGTCCTCCGGCTGGATGTTCTTCGGCGGCGGCGCCGGAATCACAACCTCCACTGTGTCGTTCGAACGCAACACCGTGGACGACTTCGGCACCCGGCCGTTCACCAGCACGCCGCCCTCGTCGATCAGCCGCTGAAGCTGCGTCCGGCTCATGAACCCGATCCGATCCACGAGGTACCGGTCCAGCCGCTTCTGCAGATCGCGGTTCAGCACGAACGTCACCCGGCGCAGTTCCGGATCGTCATCCCCCTCCTCACCGCTCTCCCCTCGTGCCTCGCGCGCCTCATCCAACGCACGCCGCAAAGCCTCCTCGCTCACCTTCCCACCAGGCAACAGCAGCCCGCCCGCGCGGGCGACATCCCCCTCCTCGCCCTCGCGGGATTCGTCGTGCTCTCTGTTCTGGCGGGTCATTTCGGCGTTTCAGGCTGGGGCTGCTCGGCCGGTGTCCCCGGCGCAGCCGTTCCCGGTGCCTCCGGAGTCGCCCCCGGCGCAGCGGGTGTTCCACCCGCGGGATTCTCCGGCACCGGCGCAACCGGCCCCTCGGGCGCCGGCGCAACCACCGGGGGCACCGCAGGAGTAACCGCGCCCGGGATCGCCGCGCGATTCAGCAACTTCGGCATCGTCGCCAAGTCCCCCAGCTTCGCGACCCGCTCCTTCGCGAGGATCGCATGAGCAGCCAACGAAGTCCCCTCACAAATCGCCACGACCTCGTCGTACTGGGCCTTCGCCTTATCCGTCGCGCCGCGGCTTTCTTCGATCGCTGCCAAGCCATAGTGCGCCGTCACCGCGAACCACGCCTTGTTCCGATCCTTCGCCGCCTCCTCCAGCACCTGGTTGTAAAGGCCCTCGGCCTTGGCAAGGAAATCCGTTCGATCCGCGTCCGTCATCAGATCATTCGCGTCCGCGACATTGCCATCGGGCTGCACCGTCGCGCCCGGCTTCACTCCCGTGAACACCGACCGCCGATACGCCTCCGCCGCCTCGATCCGCGCGAGCATGCTCACGCTCGCCACGCCCTCGTACTGATCTGCGACCGCAGCCAGAGACTCCGGACTACCGCCCGACGCCGCACCCTCAAACTCCACGAACGCCGCGTCCAGCTTCTCCGTCTTCATACGCCCGAAGTGCTTGTACGCCGCGAAACCGCCCGCCACGATGCAGGCCACCAGCAGCAGCGGCGTCCCCCACTTCTGAAGGAAGTCGATGAACTCGACGTTGTACCGCGATTCCTCGCGACCCGCGCCCTCGCGAATCCCTGTCTGAAGCCGATCGTCCATTGGCGTGCCGTCCTTCTTGCCCCACACACCGCCCCGGGGAAACCCGGTCGGCAGCAGGGTCGGGATTCTAGGGGGCTCCAACCCCCCTCGCCGTTCCCCCTCCCCCGCCATTCTCTACCAGAACACCCACGCCTCCTCCGACTCCACCGCCCACCCCGGAACCAGCGCCTCCCGGATCCCCCGAACCAGATCCCGGATCGATCCCCCATCCTGCACGCTCACCACGTGGTCGGCCAGCCAGTCCCCCCTCCCCAGATCCCCGCGCGTCGCCACCACCATCACCGATTGACCCCGTCTTGGCTCATACACCGGCACCCCCGCCAAGGCATCCCCACACACCAACACCAGGTCGGCCCCAGCGACCACCTCCCCCGCCCGCTCCGAGGCTTCTCGCTCGTGCCCCGGAGCTCCCTCCCTCACCCCGGGTGTGTCCACAAA
>JBIKMF010000033.1:0-18032 GCA_044359425.1 Phycisphaerales bacterium | reverse complement strand
CGAGGAGGAGGAGTCATGAGTTCCCGCCTCGACGACTACTCCGTGGTGCTCGCGTCGGCCGGCACGGGCAAGACGTTCCAGCTCTCGAATCGCTTCCTGTACGTGATCGCGCGGGAGCCCACGCTCGACCCGGCGAAGGTGCTCGCGACGACGTTCACGCGCAAAGCCGCGGGGGAGATCCTCGATCGCGTGCTGCAGCGGCTGTCGGAGGCGGCGCTGAGCGAGAAGAAGGCGGCGGAACTGGACGGGTTCATCGGGCTCAAGCTCGGGCGAGAGGGGTACGTCGCGCTGTGCGTGCGGGTTGCGGGGGCGATGCACCGGCTCGCGATCCAGACCATCGACGCGTTCACAGCGCGGGTGGTGGGGGCCTTGGGGCTTGATCTCGGGCTCCCTCCCGGCTGGCGCATCGCCGAAGAGGACGAGGACGCGAGGCTGCGCGTGGAGGCTGTGGATTCGGCTCTCCGCGACGCGGACCGCGACGAGATCTTCGCGCTGATCTCACTCTGGCACGCCGGCGGCTTCGGTCGCAGCGCGCACAAGACGCTCCTCAAGATCATCGCCGTCCTGTACGACGCCTATCTGCTCGCCCGCGCGAAGCCGGAGCCGTGGCACTCGATCCGACCCGAGCACGAAACGCTCGACGGCGAGGCAGTCGCGCAGGCGATCCGCGCGGTGCGCGAGGGCGACTTCGCGTCGGCGACCTCGGGTAAGCCAAGCTCAGCGATCGAGAAAGCCTGTGGCGTCCTCGCCGAGTGCGCCGACGGCCACGATTGGGAATGCCTGCTCGGCAGCACCATCGCGCGGAATGTTCAGTCGGGACTCAACTCGTACTCCCGGGCCAAGCTCCAGGAATCGCTCGTTGGCGCAATCCGCGACCTCGCCGAGCACGCCGCGGGTATGTCGGTCGAGAACCTCGCCGCCCGCAACAGCGCGGCGTTCAACCTGATCACCCGCTTCGATGCCGCGTACCAGAAGCTCAAGGCCCGTCGCGGGCTGTACCGGTTCGACGATCTGCCGCGGCACGTGCTCGCGCGGCCCTTCGAGGACCTGCTCACGCGCCTCTACTTCCGGCTCGACGCTCAGGTCCAGCACCTTCTCTTCGACGAGTTTCAGGATACCTCGACGCTCCAGTTCAACCTGCTGTACCCGATGTGCGACGAGTTGCTGAGCCAGCAGGACGGCTCCCGCACCTTCCTGTGCGTCGGCGACACCAAGCAATCCCTGTACGGCTGGCGCGGCGCGCAGTCTCGCTTGCTGGGGAGCATCCCCGCGCTGTGGTCGACCGTGCACACGCACGAACTCGCGGTGTCGTTCCGCTCGTCGCAGACGGTGCTCGATTCCGTCAACCAGGTCTTCGGCGGGTTGGCGACGAACGAGAACCTCCTCCTCACGCCCCCGGGAGCAGACGCCGCCGCCGCGTGGACCGCGTCGTATCAGACCCATCGTGCCCACCAGCAGCACCTCACCGGCCGGGTGCGGCTCTGGTCGGTCGCGGATGACGAAGAGAAGGAGGGCGATCCGTGCGTTCTCGCGGCGGTGGATCGCGTCGCGGAGATCCGGGCCTTCGCCCCCAACGCCACCATCGGCATCCTCGTCCGTGCAAACCGCATGATCCCGGTGATGATCCACGAGCTCGCGCTGCGCGGCATCCCCGCCAGCGAGGAGGGCGCATCCCTGCTTACCGACGCGGCCGCCGTGGCCGCCGCGGCGTCCCTCTTTCATCTCGCGGACCATCCCGACGATTCCGCGTCGCTCTTCCATCTCGCGTCGTCGCCGTTTGGCCCGCTGCTCGGGATCGCCGCGGACGATGTCATTCCTCGCGGGTCTCGCGCGGATCACGGTGCGCGCCTGTCGCGCGAAGTGCGGGCGGAACTTGCGCTGATGGGGTACCAGCGGTTCTGCGAACGGCTGGTGACGCGGCTTGCGCCGTTCGTCGACGAACGCGGACTCCGTCGGCTCGAGCAGATGGCCGAACTCGCGGTGGCCTTCGACCGCCGTCGCGCGCCCCGCCCCAGTGAGTTGGCGAAGCTCCTGCGCACGAAGCGCGTCGCGGATCCGCTCGCCATGAACGTGCGCGTGATGACGATCCACCAGTCGAAGGGACTGGAGTTCGACGCGGTCATCCTGCCGCAGCTCGAGAAGTCTCGTCACGATTCGCCCGCTGTTCTCGTCGATCACCTCGACGAGCATGGGAACCGCTCGCCCTTCAACCCCGTGAGCGACGTTTCGATCGCGCCGCCCGAGGCCGTCGGCGAGTGGCACTCGCGTCTCCGCGACATGCGGCGCAACACGCTGGCCGGGAAGGTCAGCGAAGAACTCTGCGTGCTGTACGTCGCCATGACGCGCGCGATCCACTCCTTGGAGATGATCATTCCCGAGCGGGGCTCCGATCCAAAGTCGGTTGCTTCGCCCGATCTCCTCTGCGCCGCGTTCGGCACTTCCCGTGTGAAGTCTGGTGATGCCCTGCTCTTCGACTCCGGCGAGGCACAGTGGACCCCAGCCGCGGCAAAGCACAAGCCGGCGCGCGAGTCCATCGAGCGGCCGATCGTCCTCAAGAAGACGACCCGTCCGCCCACCTCTCGCTGGCTTCGCCGCAGCCCCTCGTCCCTCGAAGGCGGAACCACCCGCACGCTCGACTCCGTGCTGTGCATTGAGCCGACGCACGGCCTCGAACGCGGCACGCTCATCCACGCGTTCTGTGAGCAGGTCGCGTGGCTCGAAGACGGCCCGCTCCCGACCCGCTCGCGCCTGCTCCACCTCGCGGGCACGCTCGGCTGGAGTGTGGACGACGCCGGTCCCGAGGTCGACCGCTTCCTTGCACGCCTCGGCGGCCCGCTCGCCTCGGTCTTCGGGCGCGGCCGGTACCCCGCCGGGAGCACCCTGCGCGTCCGGCGCGAGTGGGCCTTCGTCGCGCCCGCAACCGTCGGCGACCAGCACATCGTGCTCAACGGACAGATCGACCGCCTGGTTACCTTCGAGGAGAACGGCCGGGTCGTCGGGGCGGAGGTCCTGGACTTCAAGACCGACGGGGTCACGCCCGGAGAACAGAGCTTCACCGACCGCGTCGAGCATTACCGGCCCCAGCTCAACGCCTACCGGGCCGCGGTCGCCAAGGTCTTCGGCCTGCCCACGTCAGCGGTCCGCGCCACCCTCGTCTTCCTCGAGCCGGGGGTCGAGGTCGTGGTCGAACCCTGACACGCCCCGGAATTCCCCACGCTCGCGGCGTACCCTTGCCCCGTGATCTCCACCCTCGAAACCCTCGAATCCACAGGCCTCGCCGAGCTCGCCGGCGTCGCCACACCCGACGCCCTCGAAGCCTGGCGCCTCGCCTACATCGGGCCCAGCGGCAAGCTCAAGACAGCCCTGGGCGCGTTCAAGGACGTCCCCAAGGAGCAGAAGCCCGCCGTCGGCGCGAAGCTCAACACCGTGCGTGCCGTGCTCGAGGCCGCGTTCGCCGAACGCAAAGCCACCATCGGCACCGCGCCCAAGGCCTCCGAGTTGCTGGACGTGACCGAGCCGGGCATCGTGTCCTCGTCGGCCCTGGGCCGGCGTCACATCATCACCCGTGTCCGCGATGAGCTCGTGGAGGTCTTCGCCCGCATGGGCTTCGATGTCGCCTCGGGCCCCGAGCTCGAGGACGACGACCACAACTTCGTCAAGCTCAACATCCCGCCGGAACACCCCGCCCGCGATCCGATCGACAACTTCTACGTCGATAACCCCAACAGCGCTCGCTCGCCGCGGATGATGCGCAGCCAGACCAGCACGGTGCAGGTGCGCGTGATGGAGGAGATGGTGAAGCGAGGCGGCGGCAAGCTGAAGGACTCGATCCGCGTCGTGGCCCCAGGCCGCGTGTATCGCCCCGATACCGTCGACGCGACCCACTCGTTCATGTTTCACCAGATCGAAGGCCTCTACGTCGATCGCGGCGTGACGATGGTTGATCTCAAGACGACGCTGATGCAGTTCGCCCGCGCGTACTTCGGCGAATCCGCCGAGGTTCGCCTGCGGCCCAGCTTCTTCCCCTTCACCGAGCCCTCCGCCGAGTTCGACATGAAGGTCCGCCTCCGCCCCGACCAGCCCGAGCGCTGGATGGAGCTCGGCGGCTGCGGGATGGTGGATCCCAACGTCTTCCAGGCGTGCGGCGTCGATCCCGAGGAATGGACCGGCTTTGCCTTCGGCTTCGGCATCGAACGCCTCGCCATGGGCAAGTACGGAATCCCCGACATCCGCATGCTCTTCGAGAACGACGTGCGGTTCCTGTCGCAGCTGTGAACGATCGGGCCGTTAGACCGGGTTCGGCTTGTCGTAGATGTCAGATCGGGGCCGCTCACCCGTCAGGCGTCCCTCGACATCGAGGATCAGTTCGTTCAGGTCGCGGTTCGTCAGCTTCGACGCCCGCTCGAGAATCCAGTTCGAGTACGCGTGGTTGTTCGGCAGGTCGTACTTCCAGCCGCCGGACTCCTTCACGAACAGCAGTTCAAGCTCGCGGCCGTCGAGACCGACCGCTTCCTCCCCGTCCACCATCAGCGTGACTTCCGCGAAGTCCCCTCGGATCTTGAAGGTGTTCAACTCGACGCCCTCGGCCACCCTCATGTAGGCGCCTCGCTCCAGCGCGGCCTTCATCCAGAACGGCCCAGTGAGGCTCTTGAGCTCGGTCCCGGAGCACCGGTGGCGCATCGAGACCACGTCCAGCCTCTCCCGAGGCGGCAGTGAGAAGATCTGCGCTCTGGTCCCGGATCGGGCGAGCTGGATCAGCCGATCCCAGTGGGTAAATGTCGCGGAACTCAGGTGCACTGCCGCCGACGGGGCGTCGGCGGCATCACAGGCCGCGACGAACCCGTTGAACGTCTCTCGGATCGCCTGTTCTTCCCGGGCGTTACCGCACCCGGGAAGAAGGATCGTCGAGCAAACAAAGACCAACCAAGTGAACGATTTCCAGTGGTTCCCCATAGTCCCAGAAGACTACAGACTGGATTTCCGGTCCGCAAGTCCCCCGACGGGATCTTAAAAACAGACAAGGCCCGACGAATCGGGCCTTGTGAACGCGGGTGTCAGGAGTCGAACCTGAAACCTTCTGATCCGTAGTCAGATGCTCTATCCAATTGAGCTACACCCGCCCATCTCGAACCCGGCAAGCCGTTCCGAGGTGCACTACCGTACGAGGGCAGAAGCGGACAGGCAAGTCTGCGCGGGACGCGACTTGATTCTGGCCGGGAACCTGTCAAGTATTCCGACCCCGGATGTTCGGGCACGTTTCGCCTTCCGGGGTACTGCTCGAGAGGATCTCAAAGGACCTATGGCTCACTCACGCACCGCAAAGAAGGCCGTCCGCCAGAACATCTCGCACCGCGCTGTCAATCGCTGGCGGCTCGCGACGCTCCGTGAGGCGCTCAAGGAGCTTCAGGAGAAGATTCTCCACGGCACCAACGAAGAGGCCCGCGCCGAGTTCCGCAAGGTCGCCCAGATTCTCGACCGCACCGCTCAGAAGGGTGTGATCCACAAGAACACCGCCGCCCGCCGCAAGAGCCGCCTGAACGCCCGCGTCAAGGCCAAGGTCCTCGGCAAGTCGGCCTGATTCGTCTCCCGAAATCGCTCATCGCCCCGTGACTCTGTCGCGGGGCGTTTTTGTTTTTCCGGACTCGCGCCTACGCTCGACGCGCACTATGCCGCCACGGCCGGCCCTCAACTCCCGCTCTCCTCTCGAGACCTACGCCTCGGCGGCGCAGCGGCCGCTCCATGTACTGCTGTTCCTGCTGCCTCTGATCGCCCTCTACGAGTTCGGTGCGACGCGGTACCTCTCGAACCCCGACAGCGGCATGACGGAGACCATCGGGGCCCACAGCATTTTGCTCAGCCTCTTCCGTGACCTAGGGACCTTCGGTCGCTACATCCCGACCACCCTCATGATTCTGGTTCTGCTCCTCTGGCACGTCATGAACCGGGATCCCTGGAAGGTCCGGCCCCCGGTGCTCGTCGGGATGCTCGCCGAGTCCCTGCTCTGGACGCTCCCCCTGTGGGTCTTCAGCCTCCTCGCTCCCCTGCACCCCAACGGCATCGGGAACGTGGCCGCGATGTCCGTCACCGGCTCCCTCTTCGATCTCCCCTGGCAGACGCGGGTGACGCTGTCGGCGGGGGCGGGCCTGTACGAAGAGCTGCTGTTCCGGGTCCTGATCATCACCGCGGCCCACTTCCTCGTGGTCGACATGCTCCGCCAGGCCAGCGGGGTCGGGTACGTGATCGGGGGGCTGGTCTCGGCGATCGCGTTCGCCCTGTATCACCGGAACATCGCGATGCCCGGCGGCGGGGTCCATCTGGGCCTGATGGCCTTCTATTCGCTCGCCGGGGTGTACTTCTCGGTCCTGTTCGTGACGCGCGGGTTCGGGATCGCGGCGATGACGCACGCGATGTACGACATCGTGGTCCTAGTGATCCAGCCGGCCCTGAATGACCCCACCACGGGTGGGGGATAATGGAAAGTTCGGGGGGCGTCCGGAAACCCGCTGGACTTCTCGCAAGTCCCCTGCGATACTGATGTTCCAGACGTGGCACCTGTGTTCCGGCTGCGCCAAGATTCGGGGCGGTCAAACGAAAGGACGGGTCGCATGGGTCTGGATTTCGCCATCGATGAGCTGTACGCAACTGGGTGGACCGGGCTGAATAGCTCGGGCTGCGAGTTCCACGCGGATGGTCGGGCGTTCCCGTCCATCGAACGCGTGAGGCGGAGCTTCGAGGAGGCCGGGTACTCCCTGACGATCCGCCACATTCAGCTCTTTGACTGCTTCCGGGCGGAGTGGCGGGACGCGTCGAACGACGGGGGCGCGGTGGTCGGGCAGACGGAGCGGGAGGCGGCGGTGTACGCGCTGTCGCAGCTCCGCCGTCAGCTCGCGGCGACGGCGTCCTGAGGTTGAATCTGACAAGTTGACCGGCGGCCTTGCCGCGCTATTCTCTGGGTCCACGGACGCAGGACTGGACCCCTGCTTCGTCGTATTGGTACGTGCAAACTGGCCCCATCGTCTAGCCTGGTCCAGGACACCAGGTTCTCATCCTGGGAACATGGGTTCGAATCCCATTGGGGTCATTACCCCCGCTTCGGCGGGGGTTTCTTGTTTTTGCACCGAAGCACAAGCGACACCACCCGCGACCAAACTGCCTGATTTCTCGGGCTTCGCGAGAAAGCGTGCGCCGATCGAGTAGTCAACGTGTGCGCCCGTGGTCGCCGGTGGGTGCATGTGTGTTGCCGGATTTGATGCCGCTTTTTCGACACCGGCGGCGAGGGCGAGGGGATTGCCGGTGTGTGGGCGTTAGCTCCTTCGGCGGCGAAGCGAGACCATCGTGCCTGCCAGCATCCCGACCGCCGCGCCGGGGGACGGCACTGGATTGCCCCACATCTCCCAACGAATGTCCGCATCGACATGAACGGTTGAGCCGTCGCGGCGAATGTCGATGTTGAGAATATTGAGCTTCACCGCTTGCAGGTCCGCAGAGGTGCCACCGGTGCCCAGAAACGTCCACTCCTCGCCACCAACGGCGGGTGACAAGAACATCTGCCCTTCGGAGTTCCAATAGAACAGATGCATCGCAATCGCATCGTTCGAGGAGTTCGCGAGAAGCGTTTCGAACATGCCGAAATGCACATCGTCCGAAGGCGTGATGGTATAAATGCCCTCGCTTGCGGAGTTGAAGAGCCCGAGGCTCCCGTCGTCCGGATGCCCCTCGAACGGAAACGCCGACGTGCCCAAGGGTGCGTGATTCGGGGCGAGCTCGCCCGGTTGTGCAAGACGAATCTGAAAGCCGAGTTGCACGTCCCAAGGGGATGTGTCCGACCGCTGCCAGTGCTGGTCGGCATGAGCAAGCAGCACCGCAGCGGGCACGGTGGATGCACTGAGACCCCATGTAAGGACAAAACAAGATGATCGCAGCATGATTCTCTCTCCGGCCCCGGGGGCGACATCTGCGAGGATAGCAGGCTTTGAGCGACGCTCCAAGATGAAACCGGCCATCTTGGAACAGATGCTGCGCGCGGTTCGGGGCTTTGCCTTGCGAGCCGCTCCGTGTGCTTTCGCTGCTGTCCGGCGAAGGCGTCCTCGCCACGGATTATTCGTCCATTCAGGGCCGGAAGGGCGGTGCAGCGAGGACGGTGAGTGCCGCCGCTGTCGCCCAGGCCGTGAGCCGGAGATCAGTCGGTTACCCATCGCGAGCATACCTCGCTATCGACCGTCCGAGTCTTCGCTCGCCTCAAAGATAACCGCGCACGTGCACCACGGGCGCGAGCCAAGGCCCAGCGGTTCGTTTGAGCAATCCGCGCACGGGATTGGGGGATCGACAATCACTTCCTTAATGTTGTATTCCCGTGCCGCTGCTCGTTCGCCTGCCGCACAACCATGGCCCGCGGCATCCACTTTAGCTTTGTCGAGCCCCAGCAATGCGCACTCCCTCGCTTCTTCGCGAATAGCGTTTTTCGCGGCTTCGATGTAGTCGTGATCATTCACAGCAAGGATTCGAGCTAGGAGCTGGTAGAGCGAACGGCGTCCAGAAGAGTCGCTACGTTGCAGGATCGCGTCCTCGATCATTCGACGGGCGATGTCGATTGCACTTGGTTGCGAGCCTGACGCGCGCGCCATCGCGACCGCTGTCCGAAGTGCCTCAGTGAGCGGCGGAGCAGGGTACATCCAGGCGCCCTCCGCAACGGCGAGTTGGCGAGCGGCGGATTCCGCCGCGAGTATGCCCGGCGTCGACAAGACTTCCCAGCTGCCTGGCTCTGCTTCGGCGATGGACCGGGCAGCCTGTTCGTTCAATACCTCGAACACCTTCGCTATGCCACCACCTTCGATTCGAGCCCGAACGACTGCAGCCTCCCGGTCGCGCCAGGTCAGCCCGTATGTGGTGAACCAGTGGAAGTCCCGCAACCGGGCGAGCGAGTCTTTTTGCTCGAGGCTGAGGATGGTCGTTGGAAAGAGCTTCTGCTCCCGGCAGATGTAGAACGCCTCCCCACACTTCGGACACTTACCGCGAGACGCCGGCAGCTTTCGTTCCATCTTCGTGGCGCAGTTCGGACAGGTTCTGTGTGCCGCGTCATTGCAATCGCGACAGACGATCTGCCCATCGGCGATAAAGGCGGGGAGGCCTTCGGGAAGGAGTTTGGTGCACCGTTGGCAACTTTCGCGAGCGTTCTCAGATTCCATTCGTCCAGCGTACCACCAGCGACCCCATCCCCGCACACTCCCAAAACCACCATCACGCCGGCACCTTTTTAGGTCGGCGGTCCGCCCCGCTCAAACTTCGCCGGGGTCTGCTTCACGGTGCTGTCCAAGTTTGCTTTCCGTTTTCGTCGAGTATCCACAGGTTCGGGTCGCCCTTTAGCACGCTCATCCCGACGCGCAGCTTGTCGCTCTCGTCGTTCATCAACAGGCTCGGCTCGCCCCGTAGCACCCTGAGCATGGCGCGGAGTTGCTCGTTCTCGTCGCGCATCAACAGGCTCGGGTTGTCCTGTCCGTCCACGGCCAGCCCGACTCGCAGCTTCCCGTTCTTATCGAACATCGACAAACTTGGGCCGTTCTGCTCCAGCACGGCCAACTCTGCGCGAAGCTTCCCGCTCTCGTCGTACATCGACAGGCTGGAGTCGCCCTTCTCGTTTATGGCCAGCGCGGCGCGGGTCTTACCTTTCTCATCCACCACTATGAACCGCTTGGCCCGAACCTCCTCCTCCACTTGGGTCGCCCGCCCAAGGCCCACAACGGCCCCCCCGCCCACCAGCAGCAAGGCCGCCACAAGCCAGCGGTTGCGGGTTCGCACGCGGTTCAGGTCCATCTCCAGTGCTTCAATGCGTCGCTCGATGTTCATGTTCTGCCCCTTTGGTATCGTCGGCTCGGTTTTCGATGGGCCTTCCGCCCACCACACGCTCCGCGCGCATTCCCGCATCGTGGAATGGAGGATCGTACCTTCAGCTTACCCACTCAGTACACTCGAGACACCGCCACCCCGCCGCGGCGCCGTACAGGTGGACGCGCCGTCTGTCGCAACGGGGGCACAGAAGCCACCGTCCGGCGCCATGCCGGGCCGCGTGGGCAGTCGCTAGCCCGATCCGCTCCCTGCCTGCGTCGAGACCTGTGACTCTCGCCGGGTCGATGCCCTCGACTGTCGCTTGCCCTTTTCAGCGACCATCAAACCTTCGGATCGCCGCGGGCGGGTTTGGCTATGCCGCCACGACGGCCTCCAAATCGGGGTCGGAGGGCGGCAGAGTCGAAACGGGATCTCGATTATCATCCCCCCAATGGATGACAAGGACGTCAAGCGAGACGACGCGACGGTGTTGATGGCGGCGGCCGCGGCTGGTGATCGCACCGCGGCGGAGCGGTTGTTGCCGCTTGTGTACGACCAGCTTCGGCGGGCGGCGCAGGTGCAGATGGGGGGGGAGCGGCGGGGGCACACGTTATCGGCGACGGCGCTGGTGCACGAGGCGTATATGAAGCTGGCGGGGCCGCGCGAGGTGCCTTGGCAAGGGCGCGGGCATTTCTATGCCGCTGCCGCGGCGGCGATGCGGCAGATTCTGGTGGATCACGCGCGGGCGAAGGGGGCGGCGATTCGTGGGGGGCCGGAGGCCAAGCGTGCCGCGGTGGAGTTGTCGTCGCTGCCGGACCTGGAGTCGAGTTCGGAAGCCGCGGGATTCCTGATCCTGGACGAGGCGATCGGCCGCTTGGAGGGAGCGGACGCGGAGGCTGCCGCGGTGGTTCGGCTGCGGTACTTTGCGGGGTTGAGTGTGGAGGAAGTGGCGGTGGCCTTGGGCGTTTCGGTGGCGACGGTGAAGCGGGCGTGGACGTTTGCGCGGGCGTGGTTGCGTGAGTCGATCGAGGCGGGGCGGGACTGAGGCGAGAGGACGAGATTCATGGCGGAGAACGGTGCGGGCGAGTTGAGGCGGATCTTCGAGTTGGTGCGGGCGGCGTCGCCGGGCGCGCGTGAGGACGTGCTGCGCCGTGAGTGCGGGGGTGATGACGCGCTGCGCACGCGGCTGGAGGCGATGGTTCGCGCGGCGGAGGACTCGCGGTTTCTGGGTTCGCCGACGGTGGATGAGGGGGTACGGGCCGGGGGCGCGGAGGCGATGACGCTGATGGCGGCGGAGCGGGAGGGGCCGGGCACGGTGATCGGGCCGTACAAGTTGCTTCAGCAACTCGGAGAGGGTGGGTTCGGCACCGTGTTCATGGCGGAGCAGGAGCGTCCGGTTCGTCGGCGCGTTGCGTTCAAGATCATCAAGCTCGGGATGGACACGAAGCAGGTGGTGGCGCGGTTCGAGCAGGAGCGACAGGCGCTCGCGATGATGGACCATCCGCACATCGCGAAGGTGTTGGATGCGGGGGCGACGGATTCGGGGCGGCCGTACTTCGTGATGGAGCTCGTCAAGGGCGATCCGATCGTGGAGTACTGCGATCGGAGCAACCTTGGGATCGGGGAGCGGCTGGACCTGTTCGTGCAGGTGTGCGCGGCGGTGCAGCACGCGCACACGAAGGGCGTGATTCACAGGGACATCAAGCCGACGAACATCCTGGTGAGCACGCAGGACGGGCGGCCGCACGCGAAGGTGATCGACTTCGGGATCGCGAAGGCGACTGCATCGAAGCTCACGGAGAAAACGCTGTTCACGGAGCATCGTGCGCTGATCGGTACGCCGGAGTACATGAGCCCGGAGCAGGCGGAGGGTTCGCTCGACATCGACACGCGAACAGACGTGTACTCGCTGGGTGTGCTGCTGTACGAACTGCTGACGGGCACGACGCCGTTTTCGAGCGGCGAGTTGCGTTCCGCGGCGTACGGCGAGATTCAGCGGATCATCCGCGAGGTCGATCCGCCCAAGCCGAGCACGCGGCTGAGCAAGAACACCGAGAGCCTGGCGGCGGTGGCGGCGCGGCGGAGTGTGCAGCCGGCGCGGCTGAACGCGGTGATCCGGGGCGAGCTCGACTGGATCGTGATGAAGGCGATGGAGAAGGATCGCCAGCGGCGGTACGAGTCTGCGAGCGGGCTCGGGGATGACGTGCGGAGGTATCTGGACGGCGACGCGGTGCTCGCCGCGCCGCCGAGCGCTGGGTACCGTGCGCGGAAGTTTGTGCGGCGGAACAAGGGGCGTGTGGTGGCGGGGGCGTTGGTGGTGGGCGCGTTGATCTTGGGGATGGTGGGGACGACGTGGCAGGCGATGCGTGCCGCGGAGCGGGCGGTTGCTGCGGAGCGTTCGGGGGCGGAGGCGACGGCGGCGCGTGACGCGGAGCGGGAGCGGGTGGCGGAGCTCGAGCAGGTGGTGGAGTTTCAGTACGCGATGCTGTCGGGGATCGAGCCGTCAACGGCGGGCACGCGGCTGACGGAGGACGTGGTGCGGCGGTACTCGGCGGCGCTGGAGGGGCGGGCGTGTCGGTGGAGGACCGCGGGGCGGGGGAGGGCTATTTCCGGCAGGAGTGGGTGAAGATCAACGCGACGGATGTGGCGACGGCGGTGATCAACGACACGATCCTGAAGCCGGCGGTGAAGGAGATCGACACGCGGTTCGCGGATCAACCGGTGGTGGCGGCGGCGCTGCGGCAGGCGTTGGCGGAGCGGTATCGCGACCTGGGGTTGTACGACGCGTCGTACCCGTTGCAGGTGTCGGCTCTGGAGTTGAGGCGGAGGGAGTTGGGCCCGGAGCACGCGGAGACGCTGGCGTCCGAGAGCGAGATGGGATTGCTGCTTTACATGATGGGCAAGGGCGCCGAGGCGGAGCCCTACATCGTGTCGGCGCTGGAGGTGGCCCGACGGGTGTTGGGTAACGAGCATCCGCACACGTTGACGTTCATCAACAACGCCGGCCTGATCAACTCGGGGCTCGGCCGGCTGGACGAGGCGGAGAAGCTGTACAAAGAAGCGTACGAGACACGGCTGCGGGTGTTGGGGGCGGACGATCCGCTGGTGTTTACTTCTGCCGTCAACTCTGGTTCGATCCTTGCTCGCCTGGGACGGACCACAGAAGCGGAGGCGATGTTTCGACGGTCCTATGAGGGGCGGCGGAGGGTGTTGGGGGCGGAGCACTTTCTGACGATCACGTCGATGCACGGGTTGGCGGTGTTCCTGCAGGACGCGGGGAGGTTTGAGGAGGCTGAACCGCTGTTCAAGGAGGCGCTCGCGCTGAACCGCAAGGTGCGGGGGGAGGAGCACCCGATGACGTTGGTGTCGATCGCGAGCATGGGGGTCGCGCTCAACTCGGCGGGACGCGCGGAGGAGGCGGTGGCGTACTGCGGCGAGGCGGCGGCGAAGAGCAGGGTGATCAACGGGAACGACAATCGGTACACGATGAGCTACGTGCTGAACTACGGGGCCGTGCTTTCGAAGGTCGGTCGGCTGGACGAGGCGGAGGCGTGTTACAAAGAAGCGGTGGCGAAGTTGCCTCGTCTGTACGGTGAAGACCATCCCACCACGGTGCTGAGCGTGAACGGGTACGGGCAGTTGCTGCGGAAGCAGAAGAAGTATGTCGAGGCGCTCGAGTTGCTGGCGCCGCGCGAAGCTTCGGCGCGGCGGGCGTTTCCTGGGGGGAACGCGAGGTTTCTCGCGATCTACCTTGAGGGCCTTGGTCTCACCAGAATGGCGACTCCTCCGTCGCCGGATCGCTTCCCGCTCTCGGAGGCGAGTCTGCTCGAAGCGCACAAGATCTACACCGAGGCTGGTAAGCCCGGTGAGTCGGGCGTTCGCAGCGTGACGGGGATCCTGGCGCAGTTGTACAAGGCCTGGGATGGTCTCGAGCCCGGCAAGGGGTACGACGCGAAGGCGGCGGAGTGGGCGCAGCGGGCGGAGGAGCTCAAGCAGTAGCGCGGGATCGTCGGTTCATCGCGGACGAGTGACTGCTCACGCGCACTCAGTTGTAAAAGAACTGCGCGGTGAGTTCGCATTCGCCGAGCATGCGGAGGCGAACCCAGTGGGCGCTGTAGCCGTCGGGCGGCCCGCGCGGAACCACCTTGGCCCCCCCTGTCGGCTGTTCTGAGGGACACGGCGGACGGGGGGCAGCATCATTGACGGGTACAGCTTTCAGCGTCACTTATCCCAAAGCTGTGGAATTCGTGTCGCGGGCCATTTGGATTCCTCGCCTTCCTCCGCGGGCCGGAGTTGGCCTCCAGGAGTTCACCGTGACCAGCATTATGCACCCCCGCGCTTCGATCTTCCGCACGTTGCCCGCACTTCTCGCCGCTGCCGCGGGGTTGGCGTGGGCCTCGGACGCGTTCGGCCAGGTCTCACCGACCGCGTTTACGTACCAGGGGGAGGCCCGCGAGGCGGGGCAGCCGGCGAACGGGCTCTACGACTTTCGATTCGGGGTGTATCGCGACGAGACCGGGGGGTCTCCGGTGCGCGAGTTGATCTGCGTGGACAATGTGAACGTCGTGAACGGTCGGTTCACAGTCGTTCTCGATTTCGGCGATCTGGGCCAAGAGGCCTCGTACCTCGAACTCATTGCGCGGCTGGACCAGGGGCTTGATTGCGGCGATGACCTTGGTTTCGCGACCCTTCTTCCTCGGCAGCCGATCACCGCGGCACCTCGCGCGGCGATTGCGGGTTCTGCCGCGAACGCGAGCGCGTTCCAGGGCCTGCCGCCGTCGTTCTTCACGAACGCGTCCAACCTGTCGTCGGGGATGCTCCCGGTGTCGCGGCTGTCGGCGACGGTTGTCCGCGCCGATGCGGGCAATACGTTCACGGGCGTGAACACGTTCTCGGGGGTGACGCAGTTCACAAACGCGTCGAACTTGTTCGTCGGGAACGGCGCGGGACTGAGCGGGCTTTGGAGGCTGGGCGGAAACGCGGGGACGAATCCCGCGGCGGACTTCATCGGATCGACGGACGACACCCCGATCAACTTCCGGAGCAACAACGTGCGGGTCGGGTCGCTGCAGTCGGTGGAGGGCGTGCTGCCCGCGCCCACACTCACCGCGTTCCGTTCGGCGAACGTGCTGCTCGGGTCGGCGACGAACTCGGTGGGATTTGGTGTTCGCGGTGCAACGGTGATCGGCGGCGGCGCCGATCGGTACACGGAGGGATCACCCGTCGCCTCGACGAATCGGGTGACCGCGGACTTGGGAATCGTCGCGGGCGGATTGGGAAATCAGGCGAGCTCGTTCGCCGCGGCGGTGGTGGGCGGCGAGGCTGGTCTTGCTTCGGGCACGTACAGCGCGGTGGTTGGTGGCGGATCGGGGCGGGCGTCTGGCCTTGGCGCGGCGACGGTGGGGGGGTTGCAGGCTCTGGCGTCTGGTGGATTCTCGTTCGTCGGAGCGGGGACGTCGAACCAGGCGACGGGATCGCGTGCGGCCGTCGGGGGTGGCGATTCGAACATCGCTTCGGGTGCGTCGTCGTACGTCGCGGGCGGGTGGCTCAATCAAGCGACCGGTGAACAGGGTTTCGCCGCGGGGACGAGGGCCCGCGCGCTGCACGATCGCACGTATGTCTGGTCGGCGGGCGCGGACGGGCAGGACTTCTCGTCTACCGGCGCGAACCAGTATCTCATCAACGCGCCCGGAGGCGTGGGGATCAACACGAACAACCCGGGCGCGCTCCTGAATGTCACAGGGTCGGGCGGGGTGAACATCTTTACCGGAGATCTCCAGCCGTTCGGCATCGCGGGGATCGAGACGAACTTCTCCGCGGCAGCGATCGCGGGCAGTTCGCTGCTCTTTTGCGCCGTTGACGGGGTGCGCCGCTTCAGCGTAAGCGATGAGGGAACGGGCATGTTCTCCGGCGACCTGCTGGTCGCGGATGCGGTTGGTGTGGGCCAACAGATTACGATCGGAGAAGCGGGTATCAATGACGACGCGAGCTTGGTCGTCAACGGCGATGGGTTCTTCGAGAACTCAGCGTCAGTCGGCACGCGGGTGCGGTTGAATGCCTCAAGCGGGGTGACGCAGCGGGGCGAGGTTGTGATGATCCAGCCGTTCGAACCCGTGGGTCTTTCTTCTGACGTGTTGGGTGTCAACCTGAACTCGGTCCTCACTCTCGACAACAACTTCCGCCTCGGGGGTCGCGGGAGCGATTTCGCCGCGGGGGGTGCACTGCGCATCGATCCGCGGCCCGGGGTTGCCATGTTCCAGTTCTGGCACCGCTCGGTCGGTGTTGCACCGGTTGAGACGCTTGCGGCGTCGATCCAGTCGAACGGGAACTTTGCCGCGGCGGGCTCGATCACCGGCACGGCCAAGTTCTTCGAGATCGATCATCCGGTTGATCCCGCGAACAAGACGCTCCGGCACGCGTGCATCGAGAGCGACGAGTACAAGAACGTGTACGACGGGATCGTGGTGAGCGATTCGACGGGGTACGCGACGATTCAGCTCCCGCAGTGGATGACCGCGCTGAACGAGAGCTTCCGGTATCAGTTGACGATCATCGACGAGTCGGATTCGGGCGATGCGTTGATGTGGGCGAGGGTCGCGAGGAAGATCGACGACTCGAACTCGTTCACCATCCGCACGAGCGGCCCGAACATCGAGGTGTCGTGGATGGTCACGGGGGTTCGCAAGGACGCGTGGGCGAAGGCGAATCCCTTCGCTGCCGAGGCGGACAAGGCCGCGACGGACGCGGGCAAGTACCTGACACCCGCGGCGCACGGAAGGCCGGCATCGGAGGGCATCAACTCGGGAACTTCGTTTGAAGCCCGGGTTCCCACGGCGCAGGTGCAGGAGCGAGCGGCCCGACCCGTCCAGGGCGGCGCGGGGGGGCCGAACTGAAGTGGGGGACACAGCCCTAACGCTCTCTGCGGCAGGGCGTTATGGGGTGGGTCGGGGCGTCTCCCGGGCCGGATTCGAAGTGGGAAACAGACGCGCGGGTTCTGCCTGTGCAGGCTGGGACGGGTGCGATCGGGCGGCGAGATCGGTGAACGAACGTACTCCGCAAGGCATCTGCGTTTGACACCGATGATTTGGGTGGCTAGTTTTCTCTCCCGCGAGTTGGATTCGCGGCGACAACCTGACCTTTGTATCGCGGGCGTAGCTCAGTGGTAGAGCGCTACCTTGCCAAGGTAGAAGTCGAGGGTTCAAGTCCCTTCGCCCGCTTTCTTCTTTTTTCGGCCCCCTTCGAGGCCGGAATCCCCCCAAACAAACCGGAAAAACGAGAACGCCCCAGTGTGGGCTTGGGGCGTCCTATCGCGGGCGGAAATGTCCTTCGCTCAGGCGACTTGCTTCTGCTTCGCCGGGCGGCTGGGGCGGTGCGTCAGGATCTCCGTGACCTTGGCGACCACCGAGCGTCGGTCCAACTCGCGCTCGATCGCACCGCACGCCTCCGGTACCGCACAGATGCGGCAGAGGAGCAGTTGTTCACCCGACATGGTCCTGAGATTTTCAACGGTGTTGAGCTTCATGGCTTTCTCCTGTCAATCTGACCAACGTCACTTCAATCGCCCGACTCACGCCCCGCGTTGCAGAATTTGGGGGGGTCCCGGCGGGCACTCTCTAGAGTGGTTATCGGGTTACCGACGGGGTGTGTTGAGATTGGGCCCCGGATCAGGCAAAATATCTTGCGATGAAGCTCCGGGGCCGGTAGCATCATGTAAGGGTCGCCTCCGGCGGCGGCTTGGATCGATATCTGATTGCTGATTTGTTGCGGGTGGGTGGAGCCCTCCCGTCCTGGAGCCCGAAGGATGGTGTATATGGCTAAGTTCAATCTGATCGCGCCGGCCCTGGTTGCCGCGCTCGCCGGTGCCGCGATGGGGCAGGACAGCGTCTCTCGGAACGCCAACGGCGGGAGCGGTCTCCCCGGTGACGGCCTGACGCACTGGATCGGCACCAGCCAGCGCACGAACTACGTCGTGGACCTGACGTCGTTCACCAGTTCGTGGGGGACGACCTTCGGTGTGGCGCCGCTCGTGAAGTCGGGCCGCGTGGCCTCGACCCGGTTTTCGGCAACCAACCTTGCCAGTTCGATCAGCAGCGACATCCGCATCGGGGTCGCGTACCCAGAAGCCAGCTACACGCTGTGGACCGCTCCGGGCGGGGGCGTGAACTCGCTCGAGAACAACTCGGCCCTGAATACTGCGGTCCCGCGGGCCG
>JBIKMF010000312.1:0-5195 GCA_044359425.1 Phycisphaerales bacterium | reverse complement strand
TCGCGGAGGAAGCCGACGAAGCTGGTGAAGGTGCAGTCCCCCCCGAGGCTGAGGGGGACGGCGACGAAGTGCGGGTGCGGGCGGGGTTCCCCGGGACGGGTCGAGGTGACTTTCAGGCCGCTGCGCTCGGCGCAGTCGGAGATCTGACCGAGCCTGCGGTTGAGCGCGGAGAGCGGGAGCATGTCGACGGCGGTCTCATCCTCGCGACGGAGGGTTGAGAGCCGTTGCGTGACGTCTGTAAGTCGCGCCGCGGTCGTTTCGAGTTGCTCGCGCACTCGGGCGACTTCGAGTTCGGCGTGGCGAGAGTCCTCGATGCGAGCGGCCAGGGGCCGATAGCCGGTGAAGTACGCGACGCCGGAGAGTGCGAGCACGCCCGCGAGCCCGGCGGCATCGACGGTCCGCTTCCACTGGCGCGTCGTGTCACTCATCGCGATGCTCCTTGCGGGCTGGGGGCAGCTGAGAGTGCGCATTCGACGTGGAATCCGACCATCTGGCGACCCTCCATGACCCGGGCGCGACTCTCGACCTGCTTGACGGATGTGAAGAGGCCGAGTTGCTCGAGCTGAGCGATGAAATCGTTGACGGCTCGCTGAGAATCGCCGGCGCCGGCGATCTCGACGGTGTGTGCGGCGAGTTTGCCTCCGCGGTCGGCGACACCGCCGACGGGGATGACCGAGATCGAGTCGAGCACCAGGGAGGAAGACTTGCGTTCGGCGATGAGCTCTGCGACGACGCTCCAGTCGGGGTGTTCGGAGACCAGGCGTGCGGCCATGAGTTTGCGGTCGAGTTGCACGCACGCGGCGGCGGCGTCCTTGACCTGCGACTCACGCATGGTGAGCCTCTCGGAGGCGTGCGCGAGCTCGGAGCGCGTGGAGGCACCGCCGTCAACGGCTGAGGAGGCGACGATCCCCGCGGCACCGAGCGCTCCGGCGTACGCGGTGAGCGTGACCGCCCAGGCCAGCACGCGGGACTTCCTGTGCATGGCATCCCTTCGCGCGGCGGGCATGAGATTCACGCCGATCATGCGGCCTCCTTCTCGGCGGCGGTGGCCGGGAGCGAGAGTCCGATCGCGGCGACGAGGCCGTGGGCGTCGGCGAATCTGCTGAGGCGGCCGGGGAGCGTGAGGATGTCACTGGGGGCAAGAGGCCGAACGGGAAGCTCGCCCGCGCCGAGGCGGTCGGAGAGGCCGGGGAGCGCGGCGCCGTCGCCCGTGAGGCGAACGACGGACACGGGGATGCCGCCGTATCGGTGTGCCGCGTATCCGAGAGAGCGAGCAACTTCGTTGGCAATGGTGTCAAAGAACGACGTGAGGACGCCGCGGAGCGGGATTGCCGCGGCGACTCTGCGCGGTTCGAGTTCGGCGTCGTAGCGGGTGAAAAGGAGGGCATCGACGACGGACGGTGATGCGCCGGCGCGGGCGGCGGCCTCGCGGTAGAGCGCGGAGAGGGAGGTGTCCGCGAGGACGCGCTGGTAGAGCACGCGTCCGCCGAGGAGGAGGAGGAAGCCGGTGTGGTCCCAACCGACGTCGATGAGGAGCGAGGCACCCGCCGCTTCGGCGCCGGAGGCGCGTCCGAGTGCGCATGCTCGCACGTCGAGCTGGTCGGCTTCGAAGCCTGCGCTGTCGAACATGGCGAGGAGGCGCTCGGCCTCCGCGTGGGGAAGGCCGACGGCGACAACGTGGGTTCCCTCGCCGCCACGACCGGGCGGCGGCACAGACCACATCGCGGTTTCAAGTGTTTCGGGCGCGAGTCGCGAGGTGCGCGCGAGTTCGAGGCGTGCGATCTGCTCGAGTGGTGCGCCGGAAGAGCGAGGGGGAAGCTCGAGGGCGGCGCAGACCGCGAGGGAGGGCGGCACCGCGATTCGGACGTGGGTGCCTTCGCATCCGGCGCGTGCCGCGGCTTCCATGAGGTGCGCGACTTCATCGGGGGTGACGGGCGCGTCGGGGGCGGCGCGTTCGACGCGGCATGCACCCGCGAGCGTGAAGGAGCTGGCGCGCGTGGCGACGACCTGGGCGGCCTTGAGCCAGCGTCCGGAGAGATCAACGCCGATCGGGCTCTTCCATCCGGTCTTCACGGCGCGGCTCCTCCCCCCGCGGCCGCGAGGTCAAAGAGTGGCAGGAACATGCTGATGGCGACGCCACCGACGAGCAGACCCATGACGATCAGGATGACGGGTTCAATGAGTCCGGAGACCGTCTTGACGGCGAGTTCGTTCTCTTCGTCGAGCGAATCGGCGACCTGCATGAGGACGGGGCCGATGCGGCCGGAGCGCTCGCCGCTCTTGAGGGCCTCGCACGCACCGGGGACGATGAGCCGTTCATCCGAGAACGCGGCGCTCAGCGATTCGCCCCGCATCACGAGTTCCTCGGCGTTCTGAAGGAGCGCGGCGTACTCCGGGCCCGGGGCGCTCTGCCGAAGGAGGCGGAGCGAGTCGATCATCGCGACCCGACCGCTGAGGAGCACGCCCATGACGCGCGAGATGCGGGCGGTCGCGATGCTCCGCTTGAGCGAACCGACCTTGGGCACACGGCGGAGGAACGAGGAGAGCGCGAGGCCGCCTTTGGGCGTGGCGAGCGCGAGGCGGGCGGCGACACCGCCGAGGATGACGGCGCCGATCAGCAGGAACCACCATTCGCGCACGAAGCCGCTGGCTTCCATGAGCACGCGCGTAGCGGAGGGCAGGGGTGTGCCGAGTGTCTTGAAGAGGCCCTCGAATCGGGGCAGGACGAAGCCCAGCATCGCGATCATGACGGCCGCGGCAACGAAAAGCAGAAGCACGGGGTAGACCATGGCGTTGCGGACGATCTGGCGCGTCTTGACCTGCTGGCGAAGGAGGTCGCCGAGGCGCAGGAGCATCTCGTCCATCTTGCCGCCGCTCTCGCCGGCGGCGACGAGGCTTCGGCAGACGCCGTCGAAGTACGTCGGATGGAGGGCCATTGCTTCGGAGAGCTGCGAACCTTCCTCGACGCGCGAGTGGATTGAAGCGACGGCGGCGCGGAAGGCGTTGTCGGGGAGTTGGCGTTCGATGGAGCCGATGGCGTCGGCCATTGGTGTTCCGGTGGAGACGAGCACGGAGAGCTGGCGCATGAAGCCGGAGACGGCGACGACGCGTGCGGTGGTGCCCTGTGAGCGATGCTTCCGTGAGCCGTGCGAGGGTCCATCCCCGGCGAGAGGCTTGATGCTGGATGCGAACACGCCCCGACGATGGAGGACTTCGGCGGCGTCCTGCGCATCCTTGGCGTCGATGGTCTCGCGCACGGCCTTCCCGGCGCGATCAAAGCCCTGGCAGGTGAACTTCACGCGGCGTCCCTCCGATCGTGCGCGGGGGAGGCGGCGGAGGCGGGCGGAGCGGGCATGGCGGCGGGGTCCTCGTCGTCGTTCTGCGTGACGCGCAGGATTTCTTCGAGGGTCGTTCTGCCTTCGAGAGCGAGTCGCACGCCTTCGTCGCGGAGGGAGAGGCCGCCGCACGCACGCATCTTCTCGCGGAGTTCGTGGGTGGGGCGGGAGTGGTGGATCATGCGGCGGAGTTCGGGCGTGACCTCGAAGACCTCGTAGACGCCGCAACGTCCCGAAAAACCGCTGTTGTGGCAGCGCGGGCATCCGGAGCCGTTGCGGAAGGGCTTTCCGGCGTGGTCCGAGAGTCCGGCTTCGGCGAGCACCTGCTCGGGCGGGTAGTACTTCGTCGCGCACGAGTTGCACACGGTGCGTGCGAGACGCTGCGCGACCGCGCCGTTGAACGCGCCGCTGAGCAGGTAGGGCTCGATGCCCATGTCGACCAGCCGGGCCACAGCGCCGGGCGCGTCGTTGGTGTGGAGCGTGGCGAGGACGAGGTGGCCGGTGAGCGCGGCCTGGACGGCGACGCGGGCCGTGTCGTGGTCGCGGATTTCACCCACCATGATGATGTCGGGATCCTGGCGCAGCGCGCTGCGGAGCACCCGCGCAAACGTCAGCCCGATCTGCTCGTTCACCTGGATCTGGTTCACCATGTCCATCTGGTACTCGACGGGGTCCTCGGCGGTGAGGATGTTCACCTCGGGGCCGCGGAGCAGGTCGAGCGCGGAGTAGAGCGTGGTGGTCTTGCCGCTGCCGGTCGGACCGGTGACGAGCGCCATGCCGTGGGACTGGTCGAGGAAGCGTTTGAAGGTCTCCATCGCCGCGGGACGGAAGCCCAGGTCCTCGAGGCGCATCTTGAGGTTGGCCTTGTCGAGGATGCGGACGACGAGTTTCTCGCCGAGGAGCGTCGGGATGCTGGAGACGCGAAGGTCGATGTCGCGGCCTTCGGCGACGATGCGGACGCGGCCCTCCTGCGGCATGCGCTTCTCAGCGATGTCCATCTTGCCGATGACTTTGACGCGCGAGACGATGGGCGCGTGCATGCCGGGCGGCGGCTTCATCAGATCACGCAGGACGCCGTCGATGCGGTAGCGGATGCGGGTGCCGCGACGGTCGGGCTCGATGTGGATGTCGCTTGCCTTGTCCTTCACCGCGGTGAGGAAGGCGATGTTGACGAGGTTGATGATCGGGCTGCCCGCGACCATGCGGTCGAGGTCGGTGCTCGGACCCTCGTCGACGCTTTCGCGGTCGACAACCTCGACGTCCGACTCGCTGAGGCTCGTGAGGAACGCGTCGACGTCGACGTCGCCGCTGGCGTACTTGCGGACGAACTCGAGGATGTTGGCTTCGAGCGCAACCACCGGGTTGATGGTGCAGCCCGTGAGCGCCGTGAGCCGGTCGATGGCCGGAAGGCTCTGAGGTTCGGCCATGGCCACGGTCAGGGTGTTCCCGACCTTGAACATGGGGATGACCTTGAGTCGCTCGGCTTCTTCAGCGCCGATCTGTTTGATCAACTGGGGATCGATCAGGCCGTGGCGGAGCACGCACCCCTTCACGCCCAGGCAGCGGCTCAGCGCCCGCACCAGCGCGCTCGCCGGCACGATGTTCTTCTCGACGAGCAACTCGCCGAGCATCCGCGATCCGTTCTTCTGCTCCGCGAGGGCACGCTCGAGTTGCTCCGGGGAAAGGAGCCCCTCCATGACAAGCACTTCCCCGACCCGTGGCTTGGGCTTCTGACCGCCGTGACGTGGACGCTGGTCGGCGGTCATGCGAGGAAGCTCCTGACCGCGGCGTTCACGTCGTCGTACAGCTCGAATCGGTCCGCGAGCCCGGTGAGATCAAAGACCTCGCGCAGCGTGTCGC
>JBIKMF010000032.1:0-18157 GCA_044359425.1 Phycisphaerales bacterium | reverse complement strand
TGACGGCCGGTGGGCTGGGGACGCTGAACAACACGGGGACCCTGGGCTCGAGCGGGGCGTGGAACGCGGGCTCGTTCGCGGTGACGTCGACTGGCGCGATGACGCTGAACCACAACGTGACGACGACCACGGGCGATCTGGGTCTGACGTCGACTGCGGGCGGGATCACGTCGAACCAGACGCTCGCCGCGGGCGCGAACGATGTGACGGTGACAGCGCCCGGGATCGTCAATGTGAACCTCGCGACCGGCAGCTCGGTAAGCCTGACCAGCAGCGGCGCAAGCGTCGGTGGCAGCACCGCGACCGGAAGCCTAGCGGTGTCCGCGGCGACGACGTTCAACGTGACGAACACGGGCGACGCCCTGGCGTCCCTGACCGCGGGCGGACTGGGCACGCTGAACAACACGGGCACTTTGGGTTCCAGCGCAGCGTGGAACGCGGGCTCGTTCGCGGTGACGTCGACGGGTGCGATGACGCTGAATCACACCGTTACCACGACCCTCGGCGACATGAATCTCTTCTCCGGCGGGCCGATCGCGTTGAACGCGTCACTCTTCGGCGGCAGCAACGTGATCCGACTCTCCTCGGCGGGCGCGATCACCCAAACCGCGCCGCTCTTCGCAGAACGCCTCGGCGTCCGTGCCGTTGGCCCTGTGGACCTCTCCAACCCCGGCAACGACGTCCGCTGGTTCGCGGGCGAGGTCACCGGTTCGGGCGCCGGGTTCTCCTTCGCCGATGCGCTCACGCTCCGGCTTGGCGAAGTCGACGCGGCGACCGGTTTCGCTCGGCTTGACGGTCTGCTGACCAACGGCGGAGACGTCCTTCTCCGCGGCCGCGAAGAGGGCCCCTCAACCGTCGCGGAAATCGTGCTGATCGGTGGAGACGCGGATGACCTGCTCAGCACGGGTTACAACGGAACAACGATCCTGACGGGCGATGTTCGCATCGTCTCGGCGGGTCCCGTGTCGCAGAGAGCCCCGATCTCAGCCCGACGCCTCGGTGTTCGCGCGTTCGGCCCTGTCTACCTGGAAAGCGAGAGCAACGCTGTGTCCGAAGTTGCTGCCTGGGTCGAGCAGAGTCCCTATTCGTTCAACTTCACAAACTCATCGAACTTTGTTGTGGGGAACCTGGAAGGACTGGGGACCTTCATTTCGACAGCAGGAGTTTTCGTCGGGCCAAACTCCACCGTTCCATCGTCCGGCGGGAGGGTTGATCTCCGGAGCGTGGCCGGAGATGTCGTCATCGGTCGCAACTCGACCGATGTGCTGAGCGCTGAGAACGGCAGAGTTCGAATCGTGGCGGGTGGGGGGGTTACCCAGATCGCTCCGATCGTCACCGACACCCTTGGGGTCCGCTCGGTTGGCGCCGTCGTCCTCACGAATGCACTGAACGACGTGAGAGTCGTTTCTGCGAACGTCTCGGGGATTGGCGAGCGATTCTCGCTCACTTCCAACAGTGCCTCCGGTCTCGATGTTCGGGAAGTGGCATCGAGCAACTGGACATTCTTTGCCGACACCGTTGGCGTGACGACCGCGGGCGGTGACATCCTTCTTCGCAATGTTGCGGCTGTTGGCCCCGGGGCCGCGGCTTCGGTGTGGGTCGAGCGGCCGGTCAACGCAGGGACGGGCGTCGTCCGTCTCCAGGCCACAGGACAGGTCGGTCAAACTTCGACCGGCCCGATCTACGGCGCGGCATTGGGCGTCCGAGCTGGCGACTCCGTGCAGTTGACCAGCGCCATGAACGATGTTGGCGTGGTTTCCGGAGTGGGCAGCGGCGCGAACGACCGCTTCGCCTACAACGATGGCCAGATCGGCCGTGTCGGCGATGTCGGCTCGGATGCAGACGGCCTCTTCGCCGCGACCACCGGCCTGACCACGAATAACGGCGACGTGCTGCTGCGGACCGAGACCGGCGGCTGGTCGATCAACAGCGTGCTGAACGCGGGCACAGGGACCGTCCGCATCGTGTCGGCTGGGCCGGTGCTCCAGGCCGCGCCGATCACCGCCGCGGCGTTGGGCGTCCGTGCCGGGGACTACGTGCAGCTCACCAACGCGAGCAACGATGTCGGCATCGTCTCGGGCGTGGGCGCCGGCGCGAACGACCGGTTCGCGTACGTTGATGCTCAGGCCGCGAACGTGGGCGACGTGGGGGCGGATACCGATGCGCTGTACGTGGCGACCACCGGCCTGACCACGAATAACGGCGACGTGCTGCTCCGCACCGAGGCGGGCGGCTGGTCGATCAACAGCCCGCTGAACGCGGGAACAGCAGGGACCGTCCGCATCGTGTCCGCCGGGGCGGTGCTCCAAACCGCTCCGATCACCGGCGCGGCGTTGGGTGTCCGGGCCGGGGACTACGTGCAGCTCACCAACGCGAGCAACGATGTCGGCATCGTCTCGGGCGTGGGCGCTGGCGCGAACGACCGGTTCGCGTACCGCGACGCATTGATCGGCCGCGTCGGCGATGTTGGGGCGGATGCAGACGGCCTCTTCGCCGCGACCACCGGCCTGACCACGAATAACGGCGACGTGCTGCTGCGGACCGAGACCGGCGGCTGGTCGATCAACAGCGTGCTGAACGCGGGCACAGGGACCGTCCGCATCGTGTCGGCTGGTACCGTTAGCCAGGCGAGCTCGGCCCCGATCACGGCCCGAGCGCTCGGAGTTCGTTCGGCAGGCGACGCCCTGATGACCGCGGCTCCGGTTCCAGTATCTGTGGGCTCTCCCAATCGGGTCACTCAGGTCTCGGGGGAGGTGACGGGTGCCGGAAGTGACTTCGTGTTCATCTCCGAGGGGTTCGACACCGACGTCAACAACACAGCACCTTCATTGCGGATCGTCCCGATCGCAGCCGACCTGGACGGGCTCTACACGGCAACCGCCGGAGTGAAAACCAACGGTGGCGACGTGCTGGTCGAGGGCTACCACGTCATCGGCCTCTCGGTCGATGGTCCTGTTGATACAGGGACGGCGGGGACGGTCTACTTGGTGTCGGGCGCGGGTTTTGCTGGTAACGTCCCGCCCCTCTCCGGCACCCCGATCAGCGAACCAGACATCGTACAGACCAGCCCCGTGACCACACCGGCGCTCTCCGTCTCCGGGTTCCGCGGTGTGCGGCTTCGGAACGCAAACAACAATGTGGGCACGATCGCGGGCGAGATCGCCAGCTCCATGTACAGCACCCTCGGGTTCAGCTACACCGATGCGGATGATTTCTCAGTCGGAGAGGTTCCCGAGTGGACCTTCGCTGGGTTGTTCGCTCCGCCCGCAATCTCCGGCGTTTGGGGAGGAAACGTGCGTCTCGAGAGCCTCGGTGGGTCTATCCGGCTCGACCGAAGCGTTCGAACGTGGCGCTTCCAGCCGAGCAGCTCCGGGAATGTCGGCACAATCTATCTCACCGCGGCGGGCAGCATTACCCAGGACATCTCGAGCGGCGCGATCAACAACCCAGAGTTTCTGGCGATCCGGGCGGCGGGCCCCGTGACGCTCGAGAGCCCGCTTAACAACGCGAGCGTGATGGCTGCGGCGGTCTCCGGTACCGGTGCGTTCAGCTACACCGACGCCAACGCCTTCGAGATCGGAACGGTCAGCAGCCCCGCCGCGGTCTCTGATCTCATCGACGCGCCGGTGACGGGCTTGACCACCACCGGCGGAGCAATCACGCTCGACTCCGTCGGCTCAGGGACCATCGGTATTCGGAGCAACCACGCGGTCCGCAGTTCGGGCGGAAACGTGACGTTCATGGACGCCGCCACTCTCGGCTCAGGTGCGGGAGTCAACTCGGCCTCGGGATTCAGCGGTGCCGGTGGAGCGGTGGACTTCGGGAACACTGCCTCACTGGGCTCGAACGCGTCGATCCTCAGCGGTGGCGGAAACGTGACGTTCAACGGAGCCGCCACGATCGGCTCGCAGGTGATTGTGTCGAGCCGGTTCGGAGTCGAAGGCATCGATTCGCGCTCCAACGACACGACCGGGACGATCAAGTTCCTTGATCAGGTCAGGGGAAGCGCCGCAGGCGAGGGCGATCTGACGGTGCTGGTGCCGTTCGGTAACACCAACGTCGCCGATCGCGTGCCGCTCATCTTCTTTGCGAATGGTGTGGGGAGCGAAGTTCCGCTCCGTACCCTGCTGCTGAACACCGGGAATGCCGGCACGAATACGGCGCCCGTTCCGGCCATGACCGGACCGAACCAGTCACGCGCCGCCGTGCGCCGAACCGAACGCGCAACGGTGCTCGTGGGCTACACGCACCTTGCCACGAACGGTGCGCCTGTTCCCACCTCAGACTCTGGGGAGGTCTCTCTCAGGACCTCCGAACTGATCCTCCAAGGTCGCGGCGAGAGCGTCGTCGCGAGCCGGCCACTTGCGATCGAGAGCAAGGAGATCTGGGTTGAGGACGTCGCCGCGAAGGGCGACCTGACCTTCCGGCTCATCGACTTCGTCCGCGGTAGCGATGAGGTTGCCGATCGAATGACGGTCGGCCTTCGCCCAGAGATTAAGCGTTCCATCCCGTTCGGGACCTCGTTTGTCGCCGACGGTGGCGGCCAGGTCCTCGTTGAGGTGGGGAGCGGGCCAACTCCTGCATCGTTCTCAGTCGAGTTGACTCCTTCCATGGCATTTAGTAGTTGGCCGGACGGTGCCCCACTGCCCCAGCCTTCCGTTTTCGCCGGCACCGCTTCGGGCCTCATTAAGTTCGTGGGTTTCACGGCGAACCCACTTGGCGCAGACAGTGCGTACGAGAGATTTGAGAACGTGTCGTCCACAGACTTCTCTGCGGGTTTGTTCTCGACAACGCTCGGTGGAAATCCTACTCAAGGAGTCTCCGAAGCTCTGGCGGGTGCGGCCCCCCGGGAGCAAGCGAGTCGTCGTCGGCAGCGGGGTTCCCCGGTCGACGCCGCTACCGCCGATCGTCTACGGGAAGCGGGCTTGAGCGTGAAGCCCCAGCCGTCAGACGAAGAGCGGGCTGCTCTGGCCAAGGCGGTCTTCGCCTTCGCCAACGATGTGCCCGAGCGGTCGCCTTGGCTCACGACCTACGACGAGGCAACTTTTGCCGTTTCGCCCACACGCCTCTCGCAGGTGAATGGCGAGGAGTTGCTGAGCGACCGTGCCTCCGCCCTTGGCTACCCCACAACAATCGGTGATGAAGGCTACGACGCCCAGGTCGAGACGCGTCAGAAGGAGCTCTCCGAGGCCTTCCTCGCCGCGGTTGACGACCCATCTCCCGACAAGCCAGATTGGAAGACGTCGGCCCCTGAGTTCGGTCAGTGGCTCAGCCGCCAGCCGAACCACAAGCCCCTCTTGGACACCCTCACCGCCTGCCGTTCCTTCTTCAGAAAGTGCAGCAGCCTCGGCATTTCTGACGCCGAACTGACCTCCGTGAGACGCACCACCGTGTACGCCTTCAAGCGCAGCTCAAAGGTGGAACTAAAGGAAGCGGACATTCTCAACGTTATCGATGCCCTCCCCGTCGAGGACCTCGCCTCCGCGAGATAGTCTGTCTGCCATCTCAGCCACTCCGGGTCGTTTCGCGGGGAGCCCCGTCGCGTGAATCCAGTCCTTGAAGAACTCCTCGTCCCCATCGAACCCGGCCGCCCCTGCGGCCCGGACCTGCCCGACAAGCTCGGCCCCCTGATGAGCTCAGTGGAAGCCGCGATCGCTGAAGCAGTGAGCCCAAAGGGCGCAGAGGTCTTGACTTGGGACAAGCTCGGTACCGAGTGTGAAAACTATCTCAAGGAGTCCAAGCACGTTCAGGTAGCCGTTTGGTTGTCCGTCGTCCAGATGCAGCGGTCTGGTTTTGGCGGCTTGGCCGAGGGACTCCAGTTCGTGCACGCCCTCCTCGACCGATACTGGGATTCCGTCTACCCGGTGAAACAGGACCCGCGGCGGTTGCGTCTGGCCGACATGGGGAAATCCGCGGGTAATCTCTCCGACCGCCTCCGTTTCGCCGACCTCGCCCTCGGTCAGTCGGTGCTCCCCGCGGGAGCTATTCGCGTCACCTTGAGGCAAGCCCTCGCTGCCTCTGGTATCGCCCAGGCATCAGGGGCCACCGAGGGGCCTAGCCTCGACCAGATCCGTGCCGCGGCGGCCGGAGCTCCCGCGGAAGAAATGGCCGCAGTGCTTACCGCTATCGCAAAGTGCCGTGCACTTTTCGGCACGATCGACACGCTCTTCGAAGACCGTTGGACTGTAGCCGCCTCACCGAAGTTGGCCGCGTGCAGGTTGAACGAGTACATCGGCAAACTGCCCGAAATCCTCGCCGTTGCGACACCCGCTGCGGTGGGTGCAGCCGCGGATCCGGTCCCGGGAACGAGCAAGGATCAGCCGGTCTCCGGTGACTGGCGACTGGCAGTTCGGGCCGCGTCAGAGTCGGACGTGAGACTGCTGCTGACCAAGGCGGCAGAGTGGTTCGAAGCCAACGACCGTGGCAGTGTCACGCCGGAGTTTGTTCGGGTCGCGATCTACTTTTTGGGCCGCTCCCATGCCGATATTCGGTCGCTGCTCAGCGAGGACGTGTATGGTAAGCTCAGGGATCTCGGCAACAAATAGGCGACTCCAGAGGGGTGCCGGCAAAAGGATTGAAAGCTCGTTCGAAACTCAGTCGAAAGGTCAAAATCATGGCAAAGCGAGATGCCAATCAGGATCTGAAAAAATCGCGGGTGAACATCTCTACCACCCTCGACAAAGGCGATGCAATTCAGAAGCCCGAGTTGCACTTTGTGACGGGTGTTCTGTCGGATCTCTCGTTCGATTCCACCGTGCAGAAGGCCGACCTAACGAAGCGTGGCTTCGAAGAAGTCACGAAAGAGAACTTCGACCAGTACATGAGCCGCGTCAAGCCCGCCGTGACCTTCGAAGTCCCCAACAAGCTCGATGCTAGCGGGGGCACGATCCCGGTCCGAGTAACCTTTAATGAGATTGGACATTTCAGCCCGGCGGAGGTCGCGAAACAGATCCCGCCGTGCAGGGAACTCATCGAGCAACGCCAACGATTCAAGGACCTCTTGGGCGAGCTGACAAGCCCCGAGTTCCAGGGGGAGTTCAAGCGGTTGCTGGCGGCGCTCGAGAAGTCCGCCCAGCCCAAGCAGGGGTGAGAACGGCCGCGATAACGAAACAGGAGTCGCTTGCAACCGCAGTGCGGTTCGCAGCAAGGAGATGACGAATGTCCCAGCTTCAAGCCGGTGCATCCGGCCAAAGTCCCGAGTTTCAAGACGCCCGCGCGCAGCTCGAGGCCCTGCTCGCCAAGACCAGCGCAACCAAAGGTTCCGAGAGTGAAACCGTCGACGCGATTGTCGGTCGTCTACTCGAAGGGATCAAACTCGAGGGCACCCCGAGCAACAAGCTCAAGTCCATCATCGCGGACATCGACTCGAGGCTCTCGGCGCAGATCAACGAGGTGATGCACAACGAGCGATTCCAACAGGCCGAGGGTGCTTGGCGTGGTCTCTATGACATGGTGACGAAGTCACCCACGCACGAGAGCGCAAAGATCAAGGTGCTCAACGTCGCGAAGGAGGAACTCAACGACGTTTTCGCGGAGTATCCTGGGGCCGACTTTCAGAACAGCCCACTCTTCAAGAAGATCTACAACCCGCTCGACACCCCCGGTGCTCAGCCCTTCGCCACGCTGATCGGCGACTACTACTTCGGGAGCTCCCCGACCGACATGCGCATCCTGAAGGGAATGGGAGCCATTGCGCAGTGTGCGCACGCCCCGTTTGTATCGGCCGCTGCGCCCTCCCTCCTGAAACTCAGGTCGTGGACCGAGGTCAACGAACCCGAGCGGCTCCAGACAGCGTACGACTCGAAGGGGTACGAGGAGTGGAACTCTTTCCGGAAGACCGAGGAAGCCAAGTACGTGGCTCTTACGTGTCCCCGCCGGCTCTCGCGTCGTCCCTACGGTGCTCAGAAGGAAGCCGTTCCCGGCGGTGTCTTCGTGTTCGAGGAGGACGTCATGGGGGGCGACTCGTCGAAGTACGTCTGGTCCAACGTTGCGTATGACTTCGGGACACGTGCCATTACTTCCTTTGTTGATTGCGGACTGGCGGTGATGATCCAGGGCACCGAGGCGGGCGGCGCGGTCTGGGACCTTCCCACCGACATGTTTACGACCGACAACGGGGGGGCGGACGCAAAGTGCCCCACCGAAATCGCGATCACCGGCCGTACGGAAAAGGACCTTTCGGAAAACTGCGGCCTGCTCCCGCTCTCGCACTATGAGGGAGAAGACTTCGCCGTCTTCTTTGGATCCCGCAACCTCCACAAAGCGCAGAAGTTCAGCGATTCGTACGCAACGGCGAACTCCAAGCTCGGTACATCGCTCCCCAACATTTATTCGACCAGTCGATTCGCCCACTACCTCAAAAAGATTGTCACCGACTGGAGCGGCAAGTACATGAACGCGGAAGAACTCCGCGAGAAGCTCCAGAAGTGGATCAACCAGTACGTTCTCGCGAATCCCGAGCACGCCACTGAAGAAGCGAAAGCGTCCAAACCGCTCGCCGAGGCGGACGTGATCGTGACCCCCGTCGATGACAACCCGGGCTATTACAACGCGGTCTTCAAGCTTCGCCCCCACTATAAGTTGCAGGGTGTCGATATCGCCCTTCAGTTGGTAAGCTCCGTCAAGCAGCGTCAAGGTGGGTGAGAATCCACGAGACTGGCGTGCGGGGCGGGCATGGTTTTCACGCTTGGTATGGTGAGGCCGCCGCGAGGCGGCAAACGAACAGGCAAACAGAAGGAGTAGGTCATGGCGTTCTTCGCGTTTCTCCAGTTGGACGGGATCAAAGGCACGTGCACCGAGGAGGCCCACAAGGAGTGGATCGCTGTCGATGAGTTCAACTACTCGCTCAAGCACACCCTCGCCGGCGACATGCACTCGCAGGGCGCGATCACCGGTGGCATCGTCTCTCAGGGCGACCTTGTGATCAACAAGCAGTTCGACGCTGCTTCTCCCCTTCTCGCGCTCCACTGCTGCGAGTCGCGCAACATCAAGAAGGGTGTTCTCGAGGTCTCCCGCATGATCAACGCCAAGAAGGAAATCTACATCCGCTACACGATGGACAACATCGCCGTCACGTCGGTCATGCCCGGCGGCAAGGCCAGCAGCCCCAGCGACGTCCCCGCCGAGGTTGTCACCCTCCGTCCCTCGGTGATCCGCTGGGAGTACCTGCCTACTTCCCAAGAGAAGACCGGTGCTGCCATCAAACACGGCTGGAACTTCCCGGAGCAGCGCAAGCAGGATACCTGAGCAACCCCGCATCGTCCCTCGCGTGGACCAAACATCCCGGCCGCCCCCGCGATCTTCGCGGTGGCGGCCTTTCCGTTTCCATGCAGACCCCCGCACCTGCAGGTGCCAGCTCGGTTGTCCTGTCGAGTTGAGTCATGACGCAACTTCACGCCCCTTTCCAGCCGCTTCTCCTCGATCGACTCCGCCCCGGTGGCGCCGAGATTGGCCCATCAGGTTCAACCGCGACCACCTCGGAGCGCTTCTCCCGCGCACTCCGTGAGTCGGTTCGTCGGGAGGTGACTGCAATCCTCCAAGCTCGAGCCAGACCGCTGCACGCGAAGATCGATCGCTTCCCCAACGTCGCGAGCTCCGTCATCAACTATGGGCTCCCCGATCTCGCGGGCTTGGTCTCGCAACAGTCCTCGATACCGATTCTCGCTGACCTGATCAAGACGGCCCTGCTTCGCTTCGAGCCCCGACTCATTCCGGAGACCGTGGCCGTGGAGATCGCGGCCAAAGGTCGCTTGGCGGGGGTCACCGTGGCCTACGACGCAGACGAGGACCGCGACGCGAAGTGGATACTTCAGGCGTACGAGTGCCGTGTTTCCGGCGTGCTTCGCCCGCTCCGAACGCCACTCCAGTTTTGGCTTCGCGCCAACTTGGATCCCGCCGAGGCCGAGTGGGATTTCGAGATGTTTTAGCCTGGAGATCGTGATTTCATGGATAACGCCTTTCTCCGTCACTACGAGCAGGAGCTGAGGTACCTACGAACCTCTGCATCTGACTTTGCCACGAAGTACGAATGGGCGAAGATGCTCTCCCTCGACAGGTTTCCGTGCCCGGACCCCTACGTTGAACGACTTCTCGAAGGCTCCGCCTACCTCGCCGCGAGAATCCAGCAGCGAATCGACGAGGGCTACCCACGATTTGTCGAGGCGTTGTTCAACTGTCTCTACCCCAACTACCTGGGCCCCACGCCGGCCTGTGTCATCGCCCAGTTCTTGCCCGCGGATCACAGCGCCGATGCGTTGAAGGATGGACGCCTCATTGCTCGCCATTCGCCGCTCGTTACAACCCCCGTCTCCAGTCAGGGTGCACGATGCACCTTTCTGACCGCCCACCCGATCACCCTTCTCCCTATCAACGTGGTCTCCGCTCGCTACCACGACCGGGACCTGGGGAGCCTCGGGATGCCCGATCTGGCGCTCCCGACGCCGGCCCGTGCCTGTCTCCGCATCACGATCAAGGCAGACGGCGGGATTCCATGGTCAAAGCTCCGCGTCCCGAACCTTGATTTCTATCTCGGACACGGGAATGAAGCCTCACACCGCGTCTACGACGCCATGACCTGTTCCAAGCTCGGATGCTGCGTCCGTTGGGCCAGCAAGCATCAACCGACGCACTGGTTCGATCCAGATCGGCTCTGGGCCCGCCCCATGGGTTTCGCCACTGATCAGTCGCTGCTTCCGACCGATCCTCGGTCCTTCGACGGCTACCGCCTTCTTCAAGAGTACTTCGCGTTCCCGGCTCGATTCATGTTCCTGTCGGTGGCAGACCTCTCCGCCGCGACGAAGCTCTGCGATTCCGACACGCTCGACCTCCTCTTCCCGCTCCCGGAAGAGGACACTTGGCTGTCTCGAAATCCAGACCTACTCCAGTGCTTTAGCCTTGGATGCACTCCGGCGATCAACTTGTTCCCGATGGAAGCAGACCACATCCAGGTCCGCGAAGACCGTACCGAGTATCAGATCGTCGCCGATGGCGCACGGGAACTCGATTTCGAAGCCTACAGAGTGCAGAGCGTCGTCGGATACGACGCTCGCTCCGGCGGTGAGCGTGCCTTCCTCCCCTTCTACGAGTCAATAGATCCCAGCCGAGGCGGGTCCAACCTCGGTGGGTACTTCTCGCTGCGTCGGCTACCCCGTGACCCCGTCGACTTCGAGCGCCGTTCCGGCCGCCAGGGCGAGTATGTTGGGTCGGACCTCTACCTCTCCCTCACCGATCCGGACGGCCGTCCCGAACTCCCCGCCCTCGATCGCCTGCGCGTCTCCGGCCTCTTCACCAACCGCGATCTTCCCCTCTTCATGTGGGCCGACAGGCGCGAGAGGGCCTTCGAAGGTGGCGGTGGGATCCAGCAGGTCAAACTTCGCTGCTTGACACCCCCAAGCCTGCCCGCGCCCGGAGTCTCCGCGGATAGCGCTGCGTGGAGGCTCATTGGACACCTGGGCCTCAACTTCTTCCCGATTGCTGATCAGAACGACCAGGGGGAAGTCGCCGCCGCCGCGATCCGAAACCTCTGCCGTCTCTACATCGGTCGCGTGACCGGCTCCGGTGGCGGCAACCACTGGGGTAACCGACTCGCCGACGCCGTCCGTTCACTCCGATGCCAGTCGATCGTGCGAGCGCTCCCGGGCGAGGGGCCGCTGTCAATCGTCCGGGGCCTCGAGGTGGCCCTGAACCTCGACCTCGCAGCCTTTGCGGGCCAAAGCGTTATGGTCTTCTCCGGCATCATGGAGCACTTTCTCGCACGCCATGTTTCCATCAACTCGTTCATCGAGTTTTCGGTGGCCGACCAACTCGGAAAGGAGTTTCACAGATGGCCGAGCCGAGTCGGGAAGCGCCCTCTGCTCTGAAAACCCGGGCAGACGTCGAGTCGCGACTGCTGTCGCGTCCTTGGGCCTTCGGTCTGTACCAGGCGATCAGGCTCCTCGAGTCGGCGAGTCCTCAGTTGCCGCGGGTCGGAGACTCGACGTCTCGTCTCGAGGACGTCGTGACCTTTAGTCAACCCCCCTCCCTTGCGTTCCCGCCCGCTGACATCCGATCCTTCACCCCCCGGACCCCCAGCGAGCCGCCACATCTCGAGGTTCTCTCATTCGGTTGGTTCGGGCCCATGGGTCCGCTCCCGCGACACCTGACCGATGAGGCCCGTCAAAGAGAACGCGATGACGACCCCAGCCTTGTCCAGCTCGCAAGCCTCTTCGTCAACCGCTTCTGCGCCCTCAGTTACCGCGCCTGGGTCACCACCAACCAAGCCGCGAGTTTCGACCGCTGTCGCTCCCACTTCATCGAGTCCGAAGCATGGCGAGACCCGTACACCGCGGCGGTCATCCGTCTCAGCGGTTACCCGCTGCCCGCGGGGGCTAGCGGCGACTCCGTCCCCCTCGCGGCGCGTGCCTTCTTCTCGGGCCGACTCACCTCCGTCGTTCGCAACCCCGACGCGATCGCGAGCGTCATTTCTCACTTCTTCGGAGTCCCGGCGACGGTCGAAGAGTTCGTGGGCCGCTGGATGACCCTCCCCGAGTCACTGAGGTTCCGAACTCAGGCTGTCGGTGGACACAGACTCGGGCAAGCAGTCCTCGTCGGGGCGCGGGTGTGGGATCCAGCCGGTGCATTCCGGCTCCGTCTGGGGCCCATGAGCATGGATGACTATCTGCGCCTGCTCCCCGACGGCCGCAGCGCGAAGGTTCTCGCCGACTGGATGCAGACCCTCGTCGGCCGTGAGTACGACTACGAGGTCCAGCTCGTTCTCCGCGCCGCCGATGTGCCCGCCATCCGGTTCGGTGCCGACAACCGGCTCGGCTGGACGACATGGATCAAGACGAAGAAGACCACCCAAGACCGTGACGACCTCATCTGCCGTACCGTGGCCGAAGCTGTTTGAACTCGTCGTGTTCGGAGAGGAGCAGCCGTGACGTGGAGCCAAAAGAACCGACCGATTGCGGTCAAGACCAGCCTCGGTGACGACGCCCTGATCCTCCGCAAGTTCTCCTTCCGAGAGTCGCTCGGCGGTCTCTTTGAGGCCAGACTCATCATGGCCAGCGAGGACCACAAGATCAAGGCCGACGATCTTCTCGGTCAAAACGTGACGATCCGCCTCAATCGCGCCGGCAGCGAACCCCGGTACTTCAACGCGTATCTGAGTGAGGTGGAGCAAACCCGTGCTCAGAGCGGCGGACTGGCCGAGTACACCGCCGTCGCTCACCCGTGGCCGTTTCTGCTCGGGCTCTCTTCCAACTGCCGCGCGTGGCAAGACCTCTCGGTGACAGACGTTGTGTCGAAGGTTCTGCGCGAACGCGGGTTCGGTTCACTTTCTGAGAAGTGGACCGGCAAGCACGGCCCGCATGAGTACCTCGTTCAGTACCGCGAGTCCGATCTTCACTTCGTCCTGCGACTCCTTGAGCGTGAAGGACTCTACTGGTTCACTACTCACAAGAACGGCGAACACACCGTAGTGATCGCCGATAGCCCATCCGGCCACGAAACCGCTGCGGAGGCCCCAACTCTCCGGTATCTTCCCGAAACCTCCGCGAAGTCCGCGGTGAATGCAATCCAGTCCTGGACCTCGAGGGCGAGAGTCCTGCCCGGCGGGGCGGCATTGGTTGACTTTGACTTCGAGAACCCCACCAAGTCGCTGCTTTCCGGCGCCAAGAAGCCCGGGAAGCACCAGTTCGGCGACTTCGAACGCTTCGACGATCTCGGCGGCTACAAGACCACCGCCGCCGGAGACGCCCTCACCCGCATCCGTCTCGAAGAACTTCGTGCAAAGGCACAAGAGTACTTCGGAGAGACCACATGCAGGTCCGTCGAGGTTGGCTCCAAGTTCACCCTTGAAAACCACCCCCGCCCCGACCAGAACGCCGAGTACCTCGTGACCGAGCTCGTGATCGAAGCCGACGCCTCCGCTTTCGATGGTGCCTCCGGCAAGGGCACGTTCGCGTACCGCTGTGGAATCGGCGCAATCCCTGCGGCCACCACGTTCCGTCCCGCGCGGGTCCACTCCAAACCCGTCGTTGCTGGTCCACAGCCCGCGATCATCGTCGGTGGTGCCGGCCAGGAGATATGCACCGACAAGCACGGCCGGGTCCGTGTCCAGTTCTTCTGGGATCGATACTCCAAAGGCGACGACACCAGCTCGTGCTGGCTCCGTGTCGCTCAGGCTTGGGCTGGACGGCAGTGGGGGGCCTTCTTCTTGCCGAGAGTCGGACAGGAGGTCCTCGTCGATTTCCTTCATGGAGATCCCGATCGACCGGTCGTTACCGGTTCCATGTACAACGGAGACAACACGCCCCCCTACCCGCTCCCTTCCAAGCAGACAGTCTCGACAATCAAGTCCCTCTCCACGCCCGGCGGTGGCGGCTTTAACGAGTTGAGGTTCGAGGACAAGAAAGGTTCCGAGCAGATCTTCATCCACGCCGAACGCGACCTTCATCGCCGCATCAAGAAAGACACCAAGACGTGGATTGGCGGAGAGTCTCATGAGATCGTACAGAAGGACAGCTTTCGAGAGGTTAAGGGTGACCTCCATGATCTTGTCAAGGGAGATCGCAACGATAAGGTCGACCTGAACGCATCGCTCAAGGTCGGAATGAACCTTGACCAGAAGGTCGGAATGAACTACGCCCTCCAGTCTGGAATGCAGATGCACCTCAAGGCAGGGATGAGTCTTGTCATCGAGGCCGGGATGATGATCACCCTCAAGGCTGGTGGTGGTTTCATTACCGTCGGCCCCACCGGCGTCGCCATCTCCGGTACCCCAGTTCTGATCAACAGCGGCGGCGCCGCCGGGTCAGGTTCGGGTGCCTCTCCTACCCCCCCAAAGCTGGCTCAGGCAGCGGACAAGGCCGACGCTGGTCAAACCAACAAGCCTCCCAAGCCCCCCCGCCCACCGAAGCCCACCAAGTATGGCCCCGCGGCGATGGTCCTCCGCCAGGCCGCCAAAAACGGCACTCCATTCTGCGAGAAGTGCGCTCAGTAGCGGGTGCGGTTCCGTGCCCCGACGCCGACCGCCGCCAGTCTGTCTTCCAAATGCTGGCCTACCAAGCGAGCTCGTTCCCATGGCCGTTCCTTCTGCCCCGGGGGGACAGCCCGCCCTCCTGCTCGGCTCAGGCGTCCGATTGCCGATAGTCCAACCGGCTCCCACCGATTCTGTGTATACTAACGTTCCATTTTGGACAGCCCCATTTCAGAGAGGTTCCAATACCATGAAAGCAACCGCAGCCCGTACCGTTGCTGTCGCAGCCGGAGTTCTTGCGCTCTGCACGCTTACCGGGTGTCCTCCCAAGGGGCCCGACATGACCCCCCTCCTGTCCGTGCAGCGGTCAGCTCCTAACGAGCAGGGTGCCTCCGCGGTTGCGGTCCACATCCTCGCCGTCCCCGCCCAAAATGCTGCGGCGACCAGCCTCATCGGTGGCTACTCGGTCGATGAGTACTGGAAAGACGGCGCCGGTGGCCAGAAGCTCATCTCCCAGACTAACCCCGCCGTCTTCCGCGTGATTTTCAACTCCGAGAAGTCCGGGCCAGAGTTCTTCCGTGCCAACGACCTCTCCTCGCAACCCGGGCACTCCGGCGCCAAGCCCCAGGAATACGAGTTCTTTGTGTTTTCGAAGATCCCCGGGGTCGGCCTTCAAAGCAACAACTTCGACCCCCGCAAGGCACGCCTCCGGCTGTTCGACTGGCCGAAGCAGATCCAGTCGGTCACTGTGGGTCCGGCAGGCCTGACCTGCGAGCCAGTGCCCAACCCTCAGCGCTGAGGACCGTCTCGGTCCTCACCCGTCCGGAGGCGTACCGATGCCCAGATTCGGGGCGTTCGACACAGGCTCGCCCGAGTCGCTGATCTCGGAGTACACCAGGGCGGTGCGAGTGGTGCGAGCCCGTGAGGCTGGTGCCAGCAATGACAGCGCTCTGTGGCTTATCCAGCGAAGGGCCGAGTCAGACGATCCAGATTACAACGCCATAGAACTCGAGAAGTTCTACTCCGCCGCGCTCGACCAGCGAATCGTGGCGATCAACTGTCCGGAGGCGGTCGCGCCGGTCGTCGGTGATCCCTTCCGCGACGAGTCGACCGCTGGATTTGCGATTCGGGCCGGGCACAGCTTGCTGCACCGTCAGATTCTCGGCCCGAGGGTCGATGACGCGGCCGCGCGTGACATGCTGTTCGCAACTCTCCAGTCCCTGTTGCGGCTGGTGGAACACTCCGAGCGCGGGCACGGCCGCCTTGGTGTGCCTCACTCGGTGGTCCTCAGCAAAGCCACCGGAGATTGGTCCGCCAGCTTCATCTGCCTTGATCTCATCGAGGACGGGTCTGTTTCCCCGCGAGAAACCATCGCCCGACACCTGGCCGTCGACCTCCAAGACTTGGCTGGCCTCGTCGGACAGTTCGTGTTCCGCGGGACGACAACCGCCCCCAGCAAGGAACGGTGGATCAGGGCCCGTCCCGAACTGGGAGCTAGATGGTGGGAGATCGCCGATGCACTCCGCACTCGGGCCCGGAGCCAACCCGGTGCGGCCGACCTCAGAAGCATCATCGACCGACTCGGTAAGCTCGTTTCTGAGGGAGCAGAGCCTGCTGGCGGTTCCAGCCGCCCCCCTCCTGTTCCCCCTCCCCCTCCTCCGCCGCCACCTCCCCCTCCGCGGCCTCCCGCATCCGCGCCCGAACCTCCGCAGCCGAAGAGTCCCGGCCAGGTGGCCCCGCCGCCGGAACCGACTCCCGCCGTAGCAACGGTACCGGAGCCCCCCCATCCCAAGCGCCCGACCCCACCGGCACGGACTCCGGAGCCCAAGCCACCCACTCCCAAGCCATCCGATACCAAAGGAGGAAGGAAAGGGTTCGTGCTCGTGGGGGTCGCGTTGCTGGTCGTCGCAGGGATCGGGTGGGGGGCGTACGAGCTAATGGGGCAGCGGCCGGAGGGGCTCACCGCACAGCAAACAGAAGAAGTGAAGGGTTGGAAAGTGGCGGGCCGGACACTTGACGCCCGCTTTCGTGCGTTGGTCACAGACGACAAAGAGCTGAACCTCGCTCCGAAGTTTGACGTTAAGGACGTGAGCACGCAACCCGAGTACGCGCAGGCCAAGAAAGAATGGGCTGCTTATCGCGACGATTCCGTGAAGTGGCTCCGCAGAGTTGCAGATAATAACGGATACACGCAACTCGCATGGGGCGAACTAATTGACAACGAGCAATTCGACAAACTCGTGTTCGCGACGTTGCCCAAGCCACTCTCCGACGAACAAAAGGAAACCGCCAGGCAGTGGGCTTCACGAGCGGGCAAAATCGAGCGCTTCTTGAATGAACTCAAGCTGAGCGGTGTAAAGATTGAGAAGCCACAGTTCTCCGATGCCGCTCCGACAGACCGAGACAGTTACAACGCCGAAAAGGAGCAATGGGACAAGTACGTTGGCGGGGTCGCAGAGTTGCTCCAGGAATACGCGAAAAACAACAACGTGACAGGAAATGATTCGGACTGGACGAAGCTTGTGGAATCTGGTAATTTTACAAAGATACGAGATGCTTTGCGCCCTATGGGTGATGGAGGAGAGGATCCAAAGCCCAAGCCTAACCCGACAGTTGCTTCGTTGTTAGGCCAGTATCTCCACAGAAACGGAGGGAGCATTCCGGAAGCGATTCGCGCTGGCATAGGCGATCGTGAAGTTGCAGGCGATGCGGCGGAGAAGACGGAAGCGGCGATCGGTATGCTCGTCGATGCTGTCAAGCGAGCCAATGACATCGAGGCCTTTCTTCAGACAGGCGGCATTGCTCTGCTTGATCCCGACTCCCCGTGCAAGCCCGACGAAAACGCGGGATTCCCATGCAAATCCAGCGGGGAACCGCTCAAGTATGCGGTGAAAGTTGCGTGGGATGAAGTAAGCAATCGGATTGTTGCCTTGACATCGACCAAGCAGAGCCCGAGTCTCAAGGACTTTGCGAGTACATGGCCCAAGTCGTGGGATTTCGCAAGGGCTGCGCTCGGGCCTCGCGACCCCGAGCAAGACGGTTTGGCCCCGAGTTTCCCGCTCGTGTGGTACAAGTCCAAGTACTCGGCGGAGCCCTCGTTGAAACAGGCCGTCTGGCAGCAGGAAGTGGCCGACCAAAAGGTGGTGGTCGACGCATTCACAGACGACACCGACGACGCCCGTCGGAAGGCGGCGGTTGGGT
>JBIKMF010000311.1:0-5226 GCA_044359425.1 Phycisphaerales bacterium | reverse complement strand
CCCCGCTGCGACATCAAGGTCACCGCAACCAAGCCCGACGGCAAGAAGATCGACTTCACGACGCGCTGCCGCATCGACACCCCCGTCGAAGCCGAGTACTACAAGAACGGCGGCGTCCTCCAGACCGTCCTCCGCCGCCTCCTCAACGAAAGCCGCAAGCCCGCAACGGTGTAACTCACCTCCCGCCCAGAACCCCGCGGCGTGCGCCCCAAGCGCACGCCGCTTTTCATTGGTGATGCGTAGTAGCAGCGGCTTCCAAGCCGCCGAGTCGCCGCGGCCGTGACTTTGGCTTTCAAGCCAAAGCGCTCTCGCACGCCTCCGGCGTGCGGTTGCACTCCCGACCCCACAACGCCGCGCCCAAAACACAACGCGCGCCCCTCAGGTGCCACGACAACCCGCCTCGGGCTGTCGTGCGAACTCACCACGCTCCGCTCCCCGCGGCAACGCAAGCCTCTGGTTCATCCCACTGAAGCCGAACGTGCTCTCGACCGTCCACCATTCCACATCTCTTCACACGCTCCTCATCACAACGAACCTCTACCCTACAACGCTCCACCACGCACTTCGTCACTTTCTCACTTTGCCACTTCCGACTTCCGCTTGCATCCCAAGCCAACGTCCGGTAGTATCATCACACGCCCGCAGCGAGTACACGAGAGCGCGGCAGGCGAGTCCTGTTTCGTCCCAATCCCCGGGCCCCCAACCCCGGAGCTCTCGTGATCTCATCCGCAAGCCCCAACCAGACCGCCAGTTCCTTCCCGTTTGGGGGGGGGGGCGGTATGTGTTTGGCACGCGCGGGCTGAATCTTTGCTCTATTCGTCTTATTCCGACAGTTTGTTGGCCGCGGCGGCCGGTGTGTGGCAGTTTCTTCTTGGACCCTCTTCAAGGAGAATGCTGATGCTGCGCACACTGGTTCTGATGGCGGTCGCGGGTGGGATAGCTGGAACCGCCGCCGCTCAAGCGTTGCCCGTAGGGTTCTACCGATCGGGTGTGCCTGTCGGCCCACTCGAAGAGATTGTTCCGCGCGGCATAAGCGCAGACGGCCGCCGCGTCATCGGCACGGCATCGCGCAGTCGCACCGTTGATTGGTTCCCTGGGGCCGAGCCAATGCTCGTAGCTCCGGCTTCGAACATCCGCCCGTCCGAGTACTTCCACAACGCCATCTCCGCGTCCGCCGTCCACGGTCGCGGCTTCGAACCTGCTCGCAACGGCTACTCCGCCGTCCGCTGGCAGTTCGGTCAGGCACCCGAGCTCCTCGGTCACCTCCCGGGGTATGCCGAGACCGCCGCGTACGCCTCCAGCACCTCCGGCGATGTCGTCTTCGGGGCCGCTGAAACGCCGTGGTTCAGCGGCACGGTCGGCGAGCCCGTGCGATGGACCCAGCAAACGGGCTTCGTCGGACTCGGCCCCGTGCCCGGCGGTGGCCAGACAGGCCGCGCCCTCGACTGCACCGCCGATGGAAGTGAAGCAGTCGGGTGGGGAAGTAACGGTGATACGGACGTCGCCTTCCGGTGGACGCTCGAGAGCGGCTACCGCGTCTATCCCAACTTCACCGCGTTTAGTGTTGTCTCCCCTACGGGTGATTGGGTGGTCGGAGACTCAAACACAATGGGACTTGCCCGCATGGGGCGCTCGGGAGCGGTCGAGCCCCTCGACCCCTCCGGCACGTGGTCCGACATGATTCCCGCGGCCATGAGCGACGACGGCTCCATCATCATCGGCGAAGGCGAAATCCCGACCTCCACCGGCGACGAACTCTTCATCTGGACCGAGTCCGAGGGCATCGCCCGCTTCGCCGACTATGTCGCCCTTCGCGGCATCCAGTTCCCGTCCGATCTCAACATCGCCCGTAGCCAGGGCTCCATCAAAGGCGTCTCCGCCGACGGCCTCACTTTCGCCGGCTCCGGCATCAACGCTCTCGGACAGAACGAGGGCTGGGTCGTGGTTCTTCCTACGCCCGGCATTCTCCTCATCGCGGCACTCGCGTCGCCCCTCGCTGTGAGGCGGCGGCGGTAAATACCGAGTTGTTCTCATACTTCGCGGAGGTCCTATGCGATCATGGTCTCGCTGCGCTGTCACATTGTCGTTGCTCGCGGGTACGGCCTCAACCTGGGGCCAATGCGATCTCCAGGGAGGCGGAACTCCGAACCTCTCACCCCCCACCGCGGATGAGCCGGTGCTCTTCATCCAGCCGTACAGGCCTTTGAACGACCCCTTCGAGAGCTGGTGGCCCACGAACTGGGCGACCCGATGGGATCGTCGCTTCGTTCCGATGCTCCCGCTCAACATCCTGGGGCTTGAGAGCGCCGAGAACGCACCGCCGCACCACCTGAAGAAGGCGGCGCGGAGGTACTACGACGCGTTCGTCTTTGGATCGGGCTTTCAGCCAGACCCACTGACGCAATGTCAACTGGACGAGTACCACGAACGCATGGCCGTCCAGATCTTCAATTTCGGCGGGGATACGCATCCAACGTTTGGGTCTATTCCAAACGGGGATGAGAACACACCGACCGAGTTCTGGATTCGGGACTCAACCGACCGACTTCAGACGGCCATTTCCGAGCCGCAGCGGTGGATCAACCCATGGATGACGCAACGCCTCCCGCTCGCACGGACGTGGATGGAAGGCGCCATGACGGCCTGGACCACCAATGGCGACGGGTCCAACGGGGATGTCGCCGCCGCGCTCCCTCAGCCCAAGGGCGGTATGTACTTCGACGTGGAGATGGTCATCGGAGGCGATGGCGCAGAATGGAGCGTGTGGGCCGAGGCCCTCGAGTCCGACGGCGTCCGCTGGTCGACGAAACCAGTCCCCGACGTAACGCCCCAGATCCCCGGAACACAGACGATGGCCCTGCACTGGGATGATGCCAAGGACCTGTACCATTGGACGGGGACACTCGCGTCCAACATCGCCGAGACCCGGCGATTCAGCAGGGTTGAGAACCGCCCCTTCAAGCTCTGGCTTGACTTCGTCATGGAGCGTGCGCTCACGACCTCCCTGCGATACGCGGCGTACGAGCCCATCTGGGCCACATACCCGGACCTTCCGATCGCGAACTACGGCGACTTCGACGCCGACAACCGCGTTACGGGAGGCGAGGAGCGCTTCGGCTGGCATCTGCGCCGGGTGGAGGCGGGCGAATCCGTCGTGCCGTCAAGAGACGGTTGGCTTGGCAGCCCCGCCGGCGGTGCGGACCGCCGCGTTGTGGCCCCATCGCCCGCTGTCCCGCAGAGCGATCCCGAGTACTGCGACGAGTGCATCAAGTACCCATACGCCCTCGGCGCCCAGGTGGACGCGAACGGGACCAACTCAGGTACGGAGGTAGGCCCGTGGCTGTTGGACCACAACCGCTATGCGTCGGCAAATCTCCATGCGCCGGTCCTCTACATTCCCCCCACGCCGGAAAGCAACCCGGTTGCCTCGCACGCCAGTGTGAATCTGTACGTTCCCGCTGGCCACCCCCAGCGCAACGAAACCCGGATCGACGCGAGTATCCGTGAGGCTCGCTACACCCTGGACTCCATGGACTTCAGTGGCGTTGCTCCCGAGGACATCGCACCCTGGATCCTGCCCGCGACCAACAGCGCCGGGTTCCAAACTGACGATAATGTCGTGTACAGGTCCACGCGCGAGCACTTTCAGCGCATGTTGCTCCTCATGCGGTCCAAGGCCATTCCCCGTATCCAAGTCTTCAACCTCGGAATCCAAGTGGCTCATTGGAACTGCATTCGCGATCTCTACGACGAGGTCTACGGACCCCAGTACCTCCAAGCCACCGCAACCGCCGGCGAACCTCTCTCAACCCTTGATGTGAACCGCATCAAGACAACCGTCACGGAGGTGACCGGTACACCTGTCACACTTCAAATCGCCTCCGAGGTGCTCGCAGGAGGCACCTCGGCCACTACGGCGCTCCAGGTAGACTTCACGAATGTGCCCGACCCCGAGACCATGCCGTTGGGGGTGAAGCGAGGCCTCCGCCTCGTCTTTGAGTGCGAGGTTGCCCCCGTTCTGCCATTCCCGGGTTCGTCTTGGTTCGACTCTATGTGCGCGGCCAATCTCCGCGGCTCCATCCGCCTCTGGAACTACGGAACGCCGGCCGATCCGACCACCGGCTGGGTGGACGTCGTGCTGAGCGCGCAGGAAGGCACGCAGTACGAGTTCCCCGCCTGCTTTGCAGGCACCCCCTTCGACCTCTCCATGCGCAGGACACTCTACGTGCCGTACTCAACCCAGTACTCATTTGTGAGTGAGGATGGTGCAGCACGAGTCTTGTTCATCCACCACACGACCGCTCCGGTCGACTTTCTCTCAAAGTGGGATCTCGTTCAGCTCGCGCCCTTCGAACCAGTCGAGTACTGCGCGTTCGACGGGATACTTCCTACGGTCCTCCCGGGCGATGACTCCGCTGCTGGCGCCCCCACCGGCGCTGACATCAACTTCGATGGCTCCGTCACCGCCGCGGACCTCGGCGACTTCTCCAACGCTTTCTCCGAAGCCGCTCCCCTCGCCGACTACAACGGCGACGAACTCGTCACATCCGACGACGCCCTCACCTTCCTCGAAGACTTCGTTGAACAGATCGACTGACCCCTTCCGCACACCGCCCGTTCCCCCCCCATCACCCCGCGCCCACGCGGGGTGCTTTCATTCCGACCACACCAACCCCGCGCGTGGCAGCGGTCTCCAGGCCGCTGGGTGTCAGCGGTTTTCCAACCGCTGTCCGTGTTGCACCCCCGATCCACAACGCGCGCCCTCAGGTGCCACGACAACCCGCCGCGGGTTGTCGTGTGAACTAATCTCGCCCAGTACCCTCAACGACCCAAGCCTCTGGCACCCCGCACCTCACCACCGCGCCCCCGCCTCCCGTTTTGAAACCGAAGCGGTTTCAATGGCACCTGTATCACCCTCCCCTCCTCTCACACCCCCCGCCACACCAGCCGCGAGCACCAAAGGTGCGGCATGCGCAAGCCCGGGCTGAGAGGCCCGGGCGTCCCACCCCGCCGCCTCTCGCCCCCGCCCCTCTTCATCTTCCCTAGTGCCCAGTGCCTAGTGCCCAGTGCCTGACAGGACATCTTTGTGCGACACACAACTTTTTCTTCACCACCCCCCACCCCTCAAAAACCCCACGAAAAACAGCCCCCTCCTCTTCTTTTCGCTTTGCCATTTTCGCTTTTCGCTTTACCGAGGAGACGTCGGCGCGCGCACAGACGCGTCTT
>JBIKMF010000310.1:0-5233 GCA_044359425.1 Phycisphaerales bacterium | reverse complement strand
GTAGATGTCGGTGAGGAGGGACTCGCGGCGCTTGCGGAGTTCGGCGACTTCGTCGCGGAGCTTCAGGGTGGCGGGGTCGGTGATTTCCGGAGCAACTCCGCCTGCCGCGACGGGGACGAGGCGGTGAAGTTCCTTCTCGGCGGCGTCGATTCGCTGTTCGAGTTCGACGACGGGCTTCTCGAAATCCAGTTGGTAGTAGGTCGCCATGACCCGAATCATAGGGGTTCGGGACGGGCTCAGCGACGGCCCGAGAAGCGTGACTTGGCCTGATCGAGGACAACGGCACCGACGATGGACGCCCCCATGGCGATCTTGTAGAAGTTGGGGTCGATGTTCAGGATCAGGAGCGCGTTGTGGATGATCTCGACGAGCACAGCTCCGAGGACCGCCCCGATCGCGGAGCCACGACCGCCGGAGAGGGCCGCGCCGCCGATGACCGCCGCGGCGATGACCTTGAGTTCATAGCCCTCGCCGTCCCCCGGGGACGCGCTGCCGAAGTAGCCGACGGCCATGCACGCGGAGAGGCCGGCCAGCAGACCGCAGAGGGTGTGCGAGATGACCTTGACCCGCCCGACCGGCACGCCGCAGTACTTGGCGGCGGTCTCGTTTCCACCGATCGCGTAGACCGCGCGGCCGAACACGGTGCGGGAGAGGATCACCGTGGCCACTGCGCACACGGCGAGCATGATGAACACGGGGATAGGGCGGGTGCCAGCGATCTCGTACTTCATGCACCCGTCGGTGAGCGACTCGGGGACCCCGCTGATGGTGAGCCCCTTGGTCATGACGAACGAGACGCCGCGGATGGCCCCGAGGGTCCCGAGGGTGACGATGAAGGGGTGGAGGCGCAGGCCGACGACGAGCCCTCCGTTCAGCGCGCCGCACGCGGCGCCTGTGCCGCAGCACGCGAGCATGGCGACCGGGAGCGCGATGGCGAGCGAGGCACCACCTTCCGCGACGACTCCGGCGCCGTCTGGAACACCGAGCGCCCCGGCCTGCACCTGTCGCAGAACGATGGCACCGATGAGACCGGCGAAGCCGTAAATGGAGCCGACGGAGAGGTCGATGCCACCGAGGACGATGATGGCGGTCATGCCCACTGCCATCACGGCGACGAAGGACGCGTCTTTGGCGAGAAGGACGAGGTTTTCGGGGTCGAGAAACGCGTTGACCTTGCGTTCACGCCGGACCATGTCGTTGCGGCGTTCCCACCCATCGGCTTTCGCGAGGACTCGATCTTCGCCCTTCACGCGAAGGGAGAACGAGTCGGGGGACTCGACGATCGCGGCGCCATCGTCGGCGCGCATGACCTCGACCTTGGGCTTCGGATCGCTCCAGAGCGCGAGGAACGTGGAGAGGAGGATGATGACGACGACGAGGCCTGACTCCTGCGCGCGGAGGATGCGGCCGAGCCAGGACTTGGATTGAGCGGCGGATGCGGTCACGATCGGTTGATCTCCCGACGGCAGCGGAGTGGGGTCGGGAGCATATCACATTCCCCGCGGATGACGGGTCAATCGAGCGTCTGAACGAGGCGGCTGCGGAAGCGATCGATCGCGTTGATGCTGTAGGGGAACCGGTTGGTGTCCTGCGAGAAGAAGAGATTCTGGATGCTCTGGGCCTGATCGATCGGCACGCCGCCGATGCTCTTCTGGAACGCGGCGTGGCCGTCGGTGTAGACGAAGGCACCGCCGTCGCGACCGAGGTTGTCCGTCGGGGCGTAGCCGCCGGGCTGCGTCCCGGCATCGGTGGCGTTGTTCTGACCGCCGCCGCCGCCCCCGTACCAGGCAAAGACGCTGATGTCGGGACCGTTGGTCTCATCGCCCCAGTAGGGGACGGGTGCGATCATCTTGGCCTCGTCGGTCCTCAGGCCGGCGATGTAGAGGTAGGAGATGTTGTAGGTGATGACATCCTGCTCGCTGCCCGGTGCAGTTGGGACCTTGACACGGGCGGTGGCGTAGGAGGGCAGACCGGCCGGGTTATAGGGGTAGTTGTACCAGCGGTCTTCCTTGTCCAGGGGATTCACGAGGATGCTGAGACCCTCGAGGTAGGCTCGCATGATCGGTGTCTTGTTGCCGTCGGCGTACGCGGCCTGATCGGGATCTGCGGACAACCCCCGGTAACCCATGTCCTGACCATCGCCGACCTGGTAGAGGCTGAACAAGCCAGCGACTCCGCCGTAGACGTATTGGTAGTCGAGGACTCGGTTCGCGGGATTGGTGTTGAAGTACGCCGCGCGGGCCTGGGCTGTGAACGGCATCAGGGGGAGCCAGCTCTTGTAATCGTTGGAGTAGAGAGTCGTGGCGAGGCCCATCGACTTGAGGTTGGCGAGGTTTTTGGCTTCACGCCCGGCGCGTCGGGCCTTGCCGAGGGCGGGAAGGAGGAGTCCGATGAGCAGCGCGATGATCGCGATCACGACCAAGAGCTCGATCAGCGTGAAACCCAGCCGATTCTTTGATTGACGCCTCATGTGCGCGACTCCTTTGCGAACGGTCCCGCGGGGGGTGCGAGTGGGAGGACAGGTGCAGAACGCGCCCGTCGGTCCGACCGCCAGTCTTTCTGTTCTATGACCTTACCGTAGATCTTCGATGAAGAACTACCCTTTTCCTCATACTTTTTCAGACGACGGCTCATGTAACCGGTTACCCGGGGAGGTGCCGGGGTTTACCGGGAAGTGGAACGGGTTACAGGCGAGTGTCGCACGTGATCGGACGCGTGACGGCGCGGGAGTTGAACTCGAATATCGCCGAAAAGCATAGCGGTTTCGGGGTTCCTGCTTTACACTTGAAGAGCGTCGTTCTGCGGTGCGTCCTGCGTGGGCGTCCGCTTGGTTGAACGGTTGTCGGGTTCAAGCCCGAGGCGTTTCTCGATCGTCCGTGTGTGTCGGAAGATCCGAGTTCAAATCGCCGACAGTTGAGATTCAAAGGAAAGAGGTCACCATGAAGACTCGTTGTGTTTCCGCCGCCGCATTGCTCGCCGCGTGCGCTGGCGGCGCGTTCGCCCAGATGGCCGTCGACGGCCGTCTCGGCGCTTCCGAGGTCGCCAACTACGGCGCGATCAAGTTCGTGCAGACCGTGCCCACTCAGTTCGGCGACAACGTCGCGGTGTCGGGGTGCAACAACAACGACGTTGGGACGCCTGGCGCGGTGACCAAGGGGATCGAGATCAAGATCCCCCTCGTGGACCTCGGCAGCCCGACGGGCGACATCCGCGTGATGGCGTTCATCAACAACGGCGGCCACGGGTTTGTTTCGAACCAGTTCCTGCCCTCGCTCCCGGCCGGATCGATCAACAACCTCGGCGAGCCCCGCGTGCTCGACATGTCCGCGATCGCGGGTAATCAGTTCGCTACGGCAAGCATCAGCGGTGGCGCGGCACCCGTGGTCGATGGGACGCTCGACGCGGGCCTGTACGGCCCGTCGATCGCGACCCAGCTCAACCGCACCGGCTTCGATGACGATACCGACGCCTCCGCCTCCACCGCCGGCGGCTCCGAGCTCGACGTCATGTACGCCACGGTCATCGGCAGCGACCTCCACATCTTCCTCGGCGGCAACATGAAGTCCGACTTCACCAAGCTCGAGCTCTTCATCGACGCCCAGGCGGGCGGCGTGTCGCAGCTGGGCGCCGGCAGCTACGCCGATGTCGATTTCGGCGCACTGCAGCGCCTCGCCGCGGGCACCGAGGGTCCGGGCCTCACCTTTGACGTCGGCTTTACCCCCGAGTACTACATGACGTTCGGCTGCGGCAACGACCCCGTCACGCACTTCCCGAACTTCACGGTGATCGAAGGCGGCGCGAACCCGGGCTACCTCGGCAGCTGCGCAACCGGCGGTGGCAACGGGATCCTCGCCGGCGGCAACAACCCCAACGGCATCGAAGTCGCCGTGGACAACTCCAACATCGGCGGTGTCGGGCCGATCTGCCCGCCGCCCGAAGGCTCGCGTGACCGCGCGACGGGCTCCGAGATCGACGGCGCGTACGCCTATCTCGACTCGACCAACGGCTACCTGTACCTCCTGCTCACCGGCAACGCCGAGTCCAACTACAACAAGCTTGACGTGTTCTTCGACGTCAACGGCAACGCCGAGGGTCAGAACGTCCTCCGCAACGATAACGTCGACATCGACTTCAACGGCCTGAACGCCATGGCCGGCCTCACCTTCGACGCCGATTTCACCGCCGACTACTGGCTCGGCTTCACCAACGGCGACGCGGGCTCGAACATCTTCTCGAACGCCGCGGTCCTCCGGGCCAACGGCCCCGCCCGGAACTTCGGCGGCAACAACCTCGACTACGGCGCGTACAACGGCGGCGCCAAGGCCAACGGCAACGACCCCGTCAACTTCGACGGCGCCCGCGCCGACATCCAGGACGGGTTCGCTCCGCAGATCTTCTGCGAAGTGGCTCCCCGCACCGCCGGCCTCCCCTACCTCTCTGGCGGCACCAGCCCCAACCCCCAGCCCGATCTCATCCAGGTCACCGTTGACAACAGCAACATCGCCGGCGTTACGAGCTCCACCGCGGATGCCTCCGCGGCCGCGGCGGTCACGACCGGCGTCGAGTACCGGATCAGCCTCTCCGAACTCGACTGGGACGGCGAGTCCTGCATCAAGATCGCCGGCTTCATCAACAACGGAGGCCACAACTTCCTGTCGAACCAGGTCGTCGGCGGCCTCCCCGTTGGCACCAACAACCTCGGCGGCCCCGCCGGCGTGAACTTCGCCAACATCCCTGGCAACCAGTTCATCCAAGTCGGCCCCTGCGGCACCGGCCCGACCTGCGCCTGGCAGGCCGACGGTTGCTACGCCGACTACAACAACGATGGCGGCATCGACGGCGATGACGTGATCGCGTTCTTCGGTGACTGGGACAGCAGCAACGACTGTGCTGACGCGGACGCTAGCGCCGGCGTCGACGGCGACGACGTGATCGCGTTCTTCGCCGCTTGGGACGCGAGCGGCATCGGCTTCCCCGGCTGCGAGTAAGCCGCCCCCTGCGATAGATTCGGCTTCGCGAACCCCCGCCCCTCGGCGGGGGTTTTTACTTCACCGCATCCAGCCGCACCCGCACCGGCTCCATCCGCACTCGACCGTTCTCGATCACGAAGCCGGCCTTGGTCGGGATCGGCTCCACGGTGAATCCCGCGGCACGCAGTTCCTCGGCCGGGAGCACATTGTTCCGCTGCGTGGTCTGCGCTCGCACGAAGATGACGAACGGGCCACGCGACCGG
>JBIKMF010000309.1:0-5236 GCA_044359425.1 Phycisphaerales bacterium | reverse complement strand
CGGGTCCCGCGCGTTAGGCACGCCCCTCACCGCGTACAACACCGAGGTCTTCAGCCCCGAGAACGAAAGGTCCAGCGAGTCCGAGCCCATCCGACTCACCGGCAGATCAAACGCCCGCTCGTCCGCGCCCTCGCTCCGCGCAAGCCGATCCAGGTTCGGCCCGCCCGGGTGCGGCAACCCCAGCACCGTCGCGACCTTGTCGTACGCCTCGCCGATCGCGTCGTCGATCGTCCCCCCAAGCCGCGTCACTCGCTCCCACGAATCCAACCGGAACATCGCCGTGTGCCCGCCGCTCACCACCAGCCCCAACGCCGGAAACGCAACCGCTTCCTCCGCATCCAGCACCCCCGAGTACAGGTGCGCGTGCACGTGGTCCACGCCGATCAGCGGCTTCCCCAGCGAGAGCGCCAGCGCCTTCGCGCCGCTCACCCCAACCAGCAGACACCCGATCAGCCCCGGCCGATGACCCACCGCCACCGCGTCGATCATCCCCAGGCCCACGCCCGCCTGCGCGAGCGCTTCACGCACCACCGGAAGCAGCCGCTCCACGTGCGCCCTGCTCGCGATCTCCGGCACAACCCCCGCGTACTCCGCGTGCAGGTCGTACTGCGACGACACCACGCTCGACAGCACCACGCCCCCGTCGCGCACCACCGAGGCAGCCGTCTCATCGCACGAGCTCTCGATACCGAGCGTAATCACTGCTTCTCGAGGTCCGCGTCAAACAACCACCGCTCCAGCCGGTTGCCCGTGATCTTGAACGTCGCGATCACTTTGCCGTCCTTGTCGCGAACCTCCAACCGCCCGTCGGTCAGGTCGATTCCATCATCCCACAGGTCCGTCGTGTCCGGCTTCGCGGCAACCTTCGTCCCCGATTCGATCGCGTCGATCCGCTTCTCCGTGCGCTCCAACTCGCGAAGCAGCCGCTCCCGATACTCGCGCGACACCCGCAGCTCATCGCCCGCTATCGCCCCGCTCTCGATCCCCTTCTCGCCAGTCGCCTGCCACTCGCCGGTCGACAGCTTCCGCCGGATCGCCTCCACCGCCGCCGTCAACTGCTTGTCCTTCAGGTGCCCGAGCACCCAGGCCGCGTCGTCCCACTTCTCCTCCGCCGCGCCCTGCCCACCCTGCGCCTGCAGCACCTCCTGCTTGCGGCGCACCTCGAACATGTCGATGACTTCCTTGTCCGTCACCGGCACATAGAACCCCTCCGTGGGATCAACGCCCCACGTCGGCGAGTTGTCCTTCCGCGTGATGCTCCGACCCGACGGCAGGTAGTACCCCTGCTCGGTGATCTTGATCTCGCTGCCGTTGCCGCCAGGGATCTCCATCACCGACTGCACCGAGCCCTTGCCGTACGACCGCGTACCCACGACGATCGCGCGGTTGTTCTCCACCAGAGCGCCGCTCAACACCTCGCTCGCCGACGCGCTCTGCGCATTCAGCAGCACCGCCATCGGGAAGTTCGGCAGCGTCCCCTCCTTCGCCGCCCTGGTCACGCGCTCCTGGAACGCACGCCCACGCGTCGACACGATCACACCCTCTTCGAGGAACAGGTCCGCGATCGCCTCCGCCTCGCTCAGCAGCCCACCCGGGTTGTACCTCAGATCCAGCACCAGCCCCTTCAGCTCGCCACGGTCCGCGCCCACGCTCCTGAGCGCCGCGAAAAGCTCGTTCCCCACGTTCGGTGTGAACTGCGTCATCCGCACGTACGCGATCCCGTTCGCCGGATCGATCATGAACTTCCACTGCTCGGCGTCCTTCTCGTCGCGGTGGTACCCCTTGATCGACCGCGTCTTGATCCGATCCCGCGTGATCTCCACCAGCGGCAGCCGTTCCCCCTTCCGCTCGATCAGCAGGTTCACCTTCGTCCCCGGCTGCCCGCTCAACAGCTCCACGCACTGCTCGACCGTCAGGTCCTTCGTGGTCTTCCCGTCGATCTCCAGCACCTTGTCGTCCGCCATCAGCCCCGCGCGAAACGCCGGCGAATCCTCCAGCGGCGACACGATCACCAGGTACCCCGTCTGCGTGTTCACCTGCGCGCCGATCCCGACGTACTCGCCCGTCAGATCCTTGTTGAACTCCCGCTTCTCCGCCGGCGGCACGTACACCGTGTACGGATCATCCAGCGCCTCCACCATCCCGCGCAGCGCCCCCTCCTTCAGCTTCTTCTCGTCCGCCTCCTCCACAAACCGCTGCGAAATGATCGACTTCACCTCGATCAACTCGTCGAAGAACTTGTAGTCCCCCGTCCGACGCGAGATCGCCAGCGTTGAGCCGAGCACCGCGATACCCAGCAGACCGACCAGTGGAATCTCGAACGCGAGGTTGCGCTTGATGGACATGGAGCACTCCTGATTTCGACGCCGTCATGGTAGGAACCACGCGTCCGTGTTCTGTACGGAACATATCGACGCCCCGATCGCCGCTCCCCTTCAGATTCGCGCCCAGATTCCCCCTCCCCCCTCCTCCTTCTCCAACCAAACACCTCCCTTCCCCTCCACCCCCCCTACGCTTCCTCAGCAGATGCCACAACCACAAGAACGCACACAGCTCCAAGTCCAATCCGAACGCGCCGTCCTCGCCGCCGTCCGGCTCCCCGATTCCAGCTACGACCACCACGACCCCTTCGGTGAGCTCAAGGCCCTCGCCGAACAGGCCGGTGCCGTCGTCGTCGGCGAACTCTCCCAACGCCTCGAGTCACCCGTCTCCGCGACCTACATGGGCGCGGGCAAGGTCACCGAACTCAAGGCCCTCTGCGAGTCCGTCGGCGCCACCACCATCATCTTCGACCACGAACTCTCCCCCAAGCAGATCGGCAACATCGAGAAAGTGACCACCCGCAAGGTCATCGATCGCTCCGAACTCATCCTCGATATCTTCGCCAGCCGCGCCACCACCGTCGAGGCCCAGCTCCAGGTCGAGATCGCCCAGCTCTCCTACACCTACCCCCGCCTCAAATCCATGTGGAGCCACCTCGAGCGAATCGTCGGCGGCATCGGCACCCGCGGCCCCGGCGAACAGCAGCTCGAAATCGACCGCCGCCTCGTCCAGAAACGCCGCCTCTCCCTCGAACGCGAACTCGCCGTCATCCAGGCCCGCAAACGCCGCGAAGTCGCCGCACGCCGCCGCGAACACTTCACCGTCGGCATCGTCGGCTACACCAACGCCGGCAAGTCCACCCTCTTCAACACCCTCACCGCCGGCGGCGCATACGCCGACGACCGCCTCTTCGCCACCCTCGTCACCCGCACCCGCGACTGGGATATCGGCGGTGGCCTCTCCGCCATGCTCTCCGATACCGTCGGCTTCGTCCGCGACATCCCCCACCACCTCGTCGCCTCCTTCAAGGCCACCCTCGAAGAAGCTACCCACGCCGACCTCCTCCTCATCATGCTGGACGTCTCCGACCCCGGCGCCGAACTCCAGTTCAACACCGTCAACTCCGTCCTCGACGAACTCTTCGACGACCTCAAGAAGAGCAACCACGAGGAAGACCGCTTCTGGGCGCCCCCGCGCCGCGTCCTCCTCCTCAACAAGATCGACCGCCTCAAGGACAACGCCGAACTCCTCGTCTGGCAACGCAAGGCCGCCGAGTCCATCGCCATCTCCGCGATCCCCGACGCCCAGGGCCGCCTCTCCCGAGGCCACGACGAACTCGTCTCCCTCGTCCGCGCCGCCGTCCAGGGCGACATCCGCGAACTCAACGTCACCCTTCCCCTCAGCGAAGCCAAGACCATCAGCGTCATCGAAAAGCAATCCGAAGTCCTCGACCGCGAATACGACGCCTCCTCCGTCACCCTCCGCGTCCGCATCGGCGAACGCCAGCTCGCCATGCTCAAGTCCGCCGGCGCCAAAATCTCCGCCGCCACCACCGACGGTGCCCACGTCGAAATCGCCAACCTCCGCCAGCAAGTCGGCAAAGCCCGCTGGACCGCCCCCACCGAGCCCGAGCCCCGCTAAGCCCTCCCTCGCTCACCCCTCCCACCCCGCATGATCTGGCTCTGTTCGGGTAAATCCGAGTGGAAATCCGCCCCCGGCACGCCGATACTTCAGACCCACCCGAAAACGGGTCCGGGACCGTGCCCACAAGCCCGGTGTCCCATGTCCGCTGCCTCTTGTCCGTATCTCGCCACCTTAGCTCAGCGGTAGAGCGATGCTTTCGTAAAGCATAGGTCTGGGGTTCAAATCCCCAAGGTGGCTTTGGTCGTCCTCACAACGCCCACCCCCCCTCACATCCCACTCCCCGCTCACGCCAGAAGCTTCTCAAACAGCTTCCCGTGCACGTCCGTCAACCGGTAATCCCGCCCCTCGTGCCGGAACGTCAGCCGCTCGTGGTCCATCCCCAGCAGATGCAGCATCGTCGCGTGCAAGTCGTGCACGTGCAGCGGGTCCCGCGTCACGTTGTACCCCAGCTCGTCCGTCTCCCCGATCGTCACGCCCTTCTTCACCCCGCCCCCCGCAAACCACATCGTAAACGCCCGCGCGTGGTGATCCCGCCCCAGGAACGTCGACCCGTTCCGCGCCTCATTCATCGGCGTCCGCCCAAACTCCCCGCCCCACACCACCAGCGTGTCCTCCAGCAGCCCCCGCTGCTTCAGGTCCTTCACCAACGCCGCGCACGCCTGATCCGTCTCCACACACCGCTCCTTCAGCGACGTCACGATGTCGTCCCCCGGGCTCGTCCCGTGACTGTCCCACCCTCGGTGGTACAACTGCACGAACCGCACCCCTTGCTCCACCATCCGCCGCGCCAGCACGCAGTTCATCGCAAACGACGGCTTCCCCGCCTCCACCCCGTACATCTCCAGCGTCTTGGGATCCTCCTTCGACACGTCCGTCAGATCCGGCACGCTGCTCTGCATCCGATACGCCATCTCAAAGCTCGCGATCCGCGTCGCAATCTCCGGGTCCCCCACCTTCCCCAGCCGCATCCGGTTCAGATCCGCGATCGCCTCCACGCTCTCCCCGCGAGTCTCCCGGCTCATCCCCGCCGGATCATTCACAAACAACACCGGATCCCGCGCCGACCGAAACTGCACCCCCTGGTACGCCGTCGGCAGAAACCCGCTCGACCAGCACGAGTGCCCGCCGCTCGGCTGCCCGCCTCCCGACAACAACACCACAAACCCCGGCAAGTCCTCGCACTCCGACCCCAGCCCGTACGTCACCCAGCTCCCCATGCTCGCACGCCCGATCCGCGCGTGCCCCGAGTTGATGAACAACTCCGCCGGCG
>JBIKMF010000308.1:0-5268 GCA_044359425.1 Phycisphaerales bacterium | reverse complement strand
GCCCCCCCCCCCCGGGCCCGGGGCCCGATAGGATTGGGCGAAGGAGACGCGCATGGCGGTGCGGATGGAGCTTTCGCGGATTTTGATCCGTGAGCTGAACGACTACCAGATCATCGAGCTGCGGGAGATGCGCGACGGGGAGTCGGATCCGCAGGTGGCGGCGCGGTCGTTTCCGATCGTGATTGGGTTGCCGGAGGCGCAGGCGATTGAGCGGCGGCTGAAGGGGATTGTGATCAAGAGGCCGCAGACGCATGATTTGCTGGCGTCGGTGATCGAGCGGCTTGGTGGGAAGTTGCGGTCGATCACGATCAGTGACCTGGCGGATGCGACGTTCTTCGCGACGCTGGATGTGGAGCTGGGTGGGGAGATGATTCGGATTGATGCGAGGCCGAGCGACGCGATTGCGCTCGGGATCGCGGGGGATGTGCCGGTGTTTGTTGAAGAGCATGTGCTGGACGCGGCGACGCGTGAAGAGGGTGAGACGTGAGTGAGATGACCGAGCGACCGGCGAGCGATCGAACGCATGTGATTCCGAGCCGTTACCAGACGCACGAAGTGGCGGGGATTGGGGGCGTGATCAAGCAGCGGCCGGAGGACTTTCTGGTCGAGGAGTTGCCGCTGTATCAGCCGTCGGGGGCGGGGGAGCACATCTATCTGTTCGTGCAGAAGCGTGGGATGTCGACGCTCGAGTTGGTGAACCTGCTGGCGACGCACTTTGGTGTGACGAAGCGGGAGATCGGGTACGCGGGGTTGAAGGACAAGCAGGCGATCACGCGGCAGGTCTTTTCGATTCATGCGCCGGGGAAGCGGCCGGAGGACTTTCCGGAGATCAGGCACGAGCGGGTGCAGGTGTTGTGGGCGGATCTGCACGCGAACAAGCTGCGGCGTGGGCACTTGGCGGGGAATCGGTTTTCGATTCGCGTGCGTGGGGTGAAGCCGACGGATGTTGTGGTGGCGAAGCGGGTGCTGGATCGGCTGAAGGCGGAGGGGGTTGCGAATCGGATCGGGGAGCAGCGGTTTGGGTTGCTGGATAACAACCACTTGATCGGGCGTTCGATGATCAGGGGGGAGCACGCGGAGGCTGTGCGGGAGATGCTGGCGCCGAACGCGCTGCGGCCGGCGGTGAACGCGGAGGCGAGGGCGGCGTACGCGGAGGGGCGGTTGGCGGATGCGCTGCATCTGTTTCCGCGGACGGCGTACGCGGAGCGGTGCGTGCTGCGGGCGCTGGTGCGGGGGCAGAGCGTGAAGCGGGCGTTTTTCTCGGTGGATTTCGGGGTTCTGGGGTTTTACGCGTCGGCGTTTCAGTCGGCGGTGTTCAACGCGGTGGCGGATGCGCGGGTGGCGGCGGGGACGCTCGCGGAGCTGCGCGAGGGGGACGTGGCGTTCAAGCACGTGAACCACTCGGTGTTTTCGGTGGACGCGGCGGTGGCTGCGGATCCGGGGACGGCGGAGCGGCTCGCGGCGTTTGAGATCAGCGCGACGGGGCCGATGTGGGGTGGCGGGATGAAGCAGGCGGCGGGTGAGGTGCTCGCGGCGGAGGTGGCGGCGCTGGAGGCGGCGGGGGTGACGGTTGCGCAGGTGGAGGAGTTTGGGAGGAAGAGCAACAACTTGATCTACGGGGAGCGGAGGCCGCTGCGGGTGCCGCTGGTGGATCCGGAGGTCGAGGGTGGTGTGGATGAGGTTGGGCCGTACGTGCGGTGCGCGTTTGAGCTGCCGAAGGGGAGCTTTGCGACGACGGTGATGCGCGAGGTGATGAAGCCGGTGGAGGGTGGGGTTGAAGCGGCTGGATCGGGCGAGGAAGAAGAGGAGCAGGAGCGGTGACGATCAAGATGGTGTGCTTTGACTGGGGCGGGGTGATTCTGCGGCATTGCCGTTCGTGGGAGGAAGGGTGCGCGGCGGCGGGGCTGACGGTGCGGCTGGATGCGCGCGAGGCGAGCGGGCTTGCGCGTCGGCGGGAGCTGACGCGGATGCACCAGACGGGGAGCCTGGGGCACGGGGAGTATCTGGAGCTGCTGCGGGAGGCGACCGGGGGCTTGTACACGGTGGAGGAGCTAGCGCGGCTGCACGACGCGTGGTTGCTGGATGAGTACGCGGGTGTGTCGGATGTGATTGGGAAGTTGGCGGCGACGGCGCACGTGGAGACGGGGTTGCTGTCGAACACGAATCACGCGCACTGGGTGACGCACATCGAGGGGCCGGGCGGAACGGCGAAGTATCCGACGGCGGGGAAGCTGAAGCACCGGCACGCGAGTCACCTGATGGGGCTGATGAAGCCGGACGCGGAGATTTACCGCGAGTTTGAGCGGTTGACGGGTGCGCGGGGCGGGGAGATTTTGTTCTTCGATGATCTGGAGGACAATGTGAAGGCCGCGGGCACGCTGGGGTGGCGCGGGGTTCACGTGGATCACACGGGAGACACGGCGGCGCAGATCGAGGGTGCGTTGCGGGCGCACGGTGTGTGGTGAGGATCAGGCGAGGGGCGTGGGGTCGCTGAGTTCGGGGGCGACGAGTTCGGCGATGTGTTGGCGGGGGCGGATGAGCAACATGGAGTCACCGTCGACGAGGACCTCCGCGGGGCGGGGGTGGTCGTTGTACGTGCTGGCCATGGACATGCCATAGGCGCCGGCGGAGAAGATGGCGATGAGATCGCCCTGGGCGACGGGTGGGAGCGCGCGGTCGGTGGCGAGGAAGTCGGAGCTTTCGCAGATGGGGCCGACGATATCGCAGGGTTCGAGGCCGGCGAGGGGCTGGGACTCGGACATGTTGACGGGGATGTGCGCGGGGTCGACGCGGGCGGGCCAGGCGAAGTGGTAGGCCTCGTAGAGCGCGGGGCGGACGAGCTGGTGCATGCCGGAGTCGACGATGACGAACTTCTTGGTGCGGCCGTGCTTGATGTATTGGACGCGGGTGAGGAGGACGCCGGCGTTGCCGACGATTGGGCGGCCGGGTTCGAGGAGGATGCGGAGGCCGCGGGCGACGCGGTCGCGGAGGAGGGGGACGAGGGCGTTGCCGAAGTCGGCGAGGGAAGCGGGGGTGGCGCGGCCGTAGTCGATGCCGAAGCCGCCGCCGAGGTTGAGTTCTTCGATGGTGATGGAGCGGGTGTGCAGGTCGTCGATGAGGGCGAGCGCGGCGTGGGTGGCTTCGACGTAGGGGGCTGGGGAGGCGATGGGGGAGCCGAGGTGGATGTGGATGCCGCGGAGGTGGAGGTTGGGGTGATCGCGGAAGCGTTCGAAGATGGAGCGTGCGCGGGCGATATCGACGCCGAACTTGTTTTCTTTTTTGCCGGTGGTGGTGTACTTGTGGGTTTTGGCGTCGACGTCGGGGTTGACGCGGAGGGAGGCGGAGGCGCGGACGCGGAGGTCGGCGGCGATGCGGGCGATGCGCTCGCACTCTTGTTCGCTTTCGGCGTTGAATCGGCCGACGGGGCCGCGGGTGGAGGGATCGTGGCCGGGGAAGCGGTTGAGGAGTGGGCTGTGGCGGCCGTCGAGGGCGGCGGCGATTTCTTCTTCGGTTTTGCCGACGCCGGCGAAGGTGACGCGGGACATGGGAGCGCCGCTGAGCCAGGCGCGTTCGAGTTCACCACCGGAGACGACGTCCATTCCGGCGCCGAGGGAGGCGAGGAGGCGGCAGACGTGGAGGTTGCCGCAGGCTTTGAGGGCGTAGCAGAGGAGGGGGGAGAGTTCGCGGAAGGCGGAGTGGAGTTGGTTGAAGCGGTCGCGGATTTCGTCGGCGGAGTAGGCGAAGACCGGGGTTCCGGCGGCGGCGGCGATGCGGTGGGCGTCGACGCGGCCGATGTGGAGGTGACCGGAGGGGAAGGCGATGTGGGGAGAGGGTGTGCTCATGGTGGGGTGTCGCGGTGGCGGTGGTCAGAGTACGCTAGAGGCGAGGGGTGTGGGTGTCGGATCGCCGGCGGTTGGGAGAGATCATGCCTGTTGAGCCAGAACTGACGATGAAGCGTTTGGATGTTTACCTGCGGGAGGCGATCGTGCCGCGGGTGTATGTGGGCGCGTCGGCGCTGGAGGTTGGGGTGTGGCAGGTCATGGATGCGCGGGCGGAGATTCCGCGCCCGGAGGCGGCGTGGGGGAAGGAGTTCGCGGGGGTGGGGGCCGGGTGGAGGTGGGGGCCGCGGTGGTCGACGGCGTTCTTTCGCGTGACGGGGAAGATCGGGGCGGGGGTTGGTGTGCCGGTCCTGCGGTTTTCGAGCGGGACGGAGGCGCTGGCGTGGGGGCGTGAGGGTGAGACGTGGGTTGCGCGGCAGGGGCTGGATGTGAACCGCGATGAGGTGGAGTTCACGGAGGGGGAGCGGGGATCGGGTGAGTTTGCGTTTTTGATCGAGGCGGCGTGCAATCATCCGTTTGGCGTGATCGGGTTTGAGTGGGATGATGCGGAGGTGCATCGTCGGTGGAACAGCGAGACGCCGGGGGTGCTGGAGCGGTGCGAGGTGGCGTGGCGCGACGAGGTGGTGTGGAAGCTGCGGCATCGGTACGCGTTTGCGCTGGATTTGTTGAAGCAGGTTGGCGCGGGGTCGGCGCGGGGGCAGGAGTTGATGGCGGTTTTGGTGCGGGTGGCGGCGGGGATGGGCGACGCGGAGGCGGTGGGGGTGATCGAGGGCGTGCTGGGGACGCGGGCGGATTCGTCGGCGACGGCGTGTCACGCGGTCGGGCATGCGCACATCGATACGGCGTGGCTGTGGCCGATTCGTGAGACGAAGCGCAAGTGCGTGCGGACGTTCACGAACCAGTTGAATCTGATGGAGGCGAATCCGTCGTACGTGTTCATGTGCAGCCAGGCGCAGCAGTACGCGTGGGTTGAGGAGGAGCATCCGGGGTTGTTCGCGAGGATTCGCGGCGCGGTGGAGGCGGGGGCGTGGGAGCCGGCGGGGGGGATGTGGGTGGAGCCGGACGCGAACGTGCCGAGCGGGGAGAGCCTGGTGCGGCAGTTTGTGCACGGGGTTGGGTATTGGCGGTCGCGGTTTGGGGAGAAGGGTGCGCAGCGGATTCTGTACTTGCCGGACACGTTTGGCTTTCCGGCGAGTCTGCCGCAGATCATGCTGCTGGCGGGGTGCGACACGTTCATCACGAACAAGCTGTGGTGGAACGGGGTGAATGAGTTTCCGCACACGACGTTTGTGTGGCGAGGGTTGGATGGGAGCGAGGTGCTGGCGCACAACACGCCTGGGCGGGACTACAACGCGACGAACACGCCGAAGGAGTTGCTGCGCGGGCAGACGAGTCATCGGACGCTGATGCCCAGCCCGGTGACGCGGGA
>JBIKMF010000307.1:0-5278 GCA_044359425.1 Phycisphaerales bacterium | reverse complement strand
CCACCCGCACCAGGTACGTCGTGCCCGCCGCGAGCGACGCCGTGATCCGCGAGCCCAGACCACACGCGTCGTCGACGCACGCGATCTGGGTGCCGCCGCAGCCCGTCCACAGCCCCAGCACCGTGTCGAATGTGCGAGCGCCGCACGTGTCAAACGTGTACGTGCCCGCGCACGTCGGCGTGAAGGAGTACCACACGTCCAGACCCACGTTGAACCCGCACGTGCCCGTGCCGTCCGTCGTCGAGCACCGGTTCGTGCCCGACGTCGCGCCCAGACCGATCGCCTGCGCCGAGGCGCAGTTGTCGTTGGCCGGAGCGGCAACGCTGACCACGCTGGACGTCAGGGTAAAGGAACCGAAGCTGGACGCGCTGAACCCGGCGACGCGAACGAGGTAGGTGGTGTCGGCGGTCATCGTGACATCGACCTGCGTCTGGAGACCGCATGAGTCGTCAACGCACGCGAGCTGGTTGCCCGCGGTGCCCGGGCAGCCGGAGTAGACGCTCAGGGTCGTATCCCACGACGCTCCGCCGCAGGTGGAGAACCGGTATACGCCGTCGCAGCCGGGCGTGAAGGAGTACCACACGTCGCGACTAGCGGCGAAGCAGCCGGCGCCGTCCGCGGTCGCTTGGGTGGTGTCCCCGTTCGTCGTTCCCAGGCCGATGGCCACCGCGCTGCCGCAGTTGTCGTTCGCCGGCGGCGTCGGTGCACCGCCCGCGCAGTTCTGGTTCACCGCGTTCCGTGCCGCCACGAACGCGGGATCGTCGATCCGCTGGGCCACGTTCGGGCAGTTGACGCGGCAGTGCGTCACGATGCCGATGATCTGGCCGGCGGCGTTGAGATAGCCGGAGCCGGAGTTGCCGCCGCGGACGTCGGCGGAGAAGTCGTAGTAGTCGGCGTTCACCGCGGTGATGGGACCCGTGCTGAACTGCTGGGTCTGGCTGCGCACACAGTTGGTGTCGAGCCCGTAGCCCCAGAAGTTGGTCGTCGCACCAACGCCCGAGGGCGCGGCGGCGAGAGGACGGAACTGGCCGTACCGCTGGAAGGGAGTCTGGCCGAGGCTGTTGGTACCGGTGAGATAAACGCCCCAGTCGTTGCCGGGGCTGACGTTCTGGAACTGGAAGCCGGGCAGAACCGGGAACTGGTCCGCCACCGGCGGGTTGTTCGTGGTGCAGTTCGGGTTCGAGTTCGGAACATTGAAGTGAACGACAAGGTTCGACTGGCCGTCGATGCAGTGCCCCGCCGTCACCATCCCCGAACCCGTGTTGCAGTACACGCTGGCCGTGCACCCAACCGGCATGATCCGGCCAGACCACAGCTCGTTCGTCTGCACCCGGTCGTCCGGCCCGCAAATCCCGCACTGGCCCGGGTCGCCCACCGGCTGCACCGGCATCTGCAACCCAAGGTTCTTCACCTTCACGTGCGTCCCAATCGTGTTCGCGCCCGCGAACACCTCGAGAACCACCGTGTCGCCGTTGAAGTACGCCGTGCTGTTGCTCCACATCCCCATCGTCTTGCGATCGAGAATCTGCACCTCGCCGTCCAGCATCGAGGTCACACGCACGAACGATCCATCCGGCAACTCCGCCTCATCAAAGTACAGACGCAGCCACGCCGCGCCCTGCACCTGAATCGTGTCCGCATACACCTGCACCGCCTGCCCCGCCGCGTTGTCCCACGTCCCGGTCTCCACCGGCATCGGAACAATCTGCCCCGTCGGATGCTGGAGCGTGCTCTGCCCCATCGCCACCGAGGCCACGGCCGTCGCGGCACACGCCGCGATCAAACGACTGATCTTCATCATGAACGTTCTCCCTTCGAGTCCTTTCCGGTTGTGACGCCGCCACGATGACAGCTCCACCCCAACACCGGACCAGATCGGAATACTACCAAAAACACCCCGCTGCCGACACCCAAATCGACCGCGACCGCACACCGGACCCCTTCGTATCTTGATACCCGCCAACCCCAAAAGGAAACCCGCCCCGTCGGTGCGGCCACGACGGGGCGGGTCCCAGGGTTTCACGCCTCTAAACCTTCAACTCACGCACATCCCGGGACTCCCGTCCCACCCGAATCCCACGCCCCGAAGAACACAATCACGTCATCGCCATCCACCGACCCGTCCAGGTTCGCGTCGGCGCACGTCACCCCGCTGTCCCAGTCCGAGAAGAACGAGATCACGTCGTCGCCGTCGATCGACCCGTCGTTGTTGTGGTCGGCCGGGCAGCCCTCGGCAATCCAGGGGCAGGCCGGCCCAATCGCCATATTGATCACACCGCACCCCTGCCGACCCCCGCGCCCACCAGCCCGGATGAGATAGAACTGCCCCACCGTCACCGGGAATCGGATCACCGACTGCTCGCCACACGCGTCATCGTTGCACGCGAGCGGCGCAGAACTCGGGCAACTGATCCCCGCGTACGCAGCGATCTTGGTGTCAAAGCCAGAACCGCACGTGGACACGGTCGCGGTACCGCTGTCCGTCGCCTGGAACTCGTACCACAGGTCGCTCGAGAGCGTCGGATCCCCGTAGAAGTTGCACACCGGCGAGTCCGGGCCGTCCGGCGCCGCGCCCCAGTTGTTGAAGGGTGTCGACCCCTCCAGGATCTGCGCGGGCTGCGCGCAGCTGTCGTTGGATCGCTCGTCGAAGACGTGCAGCACCACGCGCCCACCGGGCGTGCCCCGCGCCGCAACCCGGATGTACGTCGTCGTCCCGGCGAACTGGTACCACACCGCCTTCGCGTTCCCAAGCCCGTCGAAGTTGTCGTTGCAGGCGATCTGGTTCGCGGGCCCGCCCGGACACGCCGAATGCACCGACACGATCGTGTCGATCGGATCACCGTCGGTCTCGGCGTAGTAGCGACCGTTGCACGTCGGCGTGAACGCGTACCAGATATCCCGACCGACGTCGCCGCCGTCACAAGTGGACGCGCCGTCGCGCCCGGATCCGATGAGGAAGTCCGCGATCGACTGGTCGGAGATGGGCGTCGCGTTGGCGCAGATGTTATTGGCCGGCGGCAAGACCGCCTGGGGAGTGACCAACACCCTGAAGTTGCCCCGGGAACTCCCGTTGCCCCCCACGCGGAGATGCACGCGCTCACCCGCGGCGAGGATGCGCGAAACCCTCGAACCCGTGCCGCAGAAGTTGTCGTTGCAGGCCAACTGCGTACCGCCGCACGCGGAGTAAAGCGCGAGCACGGTGTCGAAGTTCGTACTGGAGCACGTGTCGAAGAAGAAGTTCCCGTCCGCGCTCGCCTCAAAGACGTACCACACATCCGGCGCGCTGCCCATGCCGCAGACCCCCGGCAGCTCGGCGTTCGCGCACAGCGTCGAGCCCGTCACTCCGGCACTGCCGATCGGCAGGGCCGTGGCGCACGTGTCGTTCGGCTCGATCGCACTCAGTTGCTCCGTCGCCAGCGTGAAGTTGCCCAGCGTGTTCGTGCTCCCGCTTCCCACCCGCACGTAGTACGTCGAGCCCACGCTCAACGCTCCTTCAACGATCGACTGATTCCCGCACGCGTTGTCGTTGCACTGGATCGGCGCTCCGCCCGCCGACGGACAGTTCGCATAGAGGCCCAGGACCGTGTTCCACGTCGTGCCGCACGTGCTGAACCGGTACGTTCCGGAACACGGCGGCGTAAACGAGTACCACACGTCGCGCCCGTTCGAACCCACGCACGGCAGCTCTCCCGGGTTGGAAAACCCGGTGTTGCCGCTGGTCACCCCGAGCGAAATCGCCGTCGCCCCCGCGCAGGTGTCGTTGCCGACCGTCGGCTGCGAGCACGACGGAATCGCCGATCCGAACGAGGTTCCGTTGATCCGCTGACCAATGTTGTCGCACGACGTGCCGCACGCCGTGATCACACCCACGATCGCGCCGTCCATGTTCACGATCGGCGCACCAAGCATGCCCCGGGCATCGCACGACACCGTGTACGTCGATGCCCCGGCCGCGACGAGCGTCCCGACGCTCCTCTGCTCCACCTGGTTCATCGAGCACGTCGTGTTGGTTCCGAACCCCGAGACGGTCACGGTCTCGCCGGCGACACCCGCGGCAGCCGCGACCGGCCGCCATTGCAGGTACCGGTCGTAGACCGACTGGAACAGTCCGTTGGGGAACGTTCGGCACGTGCCCCAGTCGTTGCCGGCTCCCGCGTTCTGGAAGTTCACGGACGAGGAGTTGATCGGAAACTGATCCGCAACCGGCGGCTGCACGATCGCGCAGTTGGTGTTCGACGCCGGCACATTGAACTGAATCACCAGCCCCGTCCGCTGGCTGATCACAGACCCCGCCGTGATGATGGTCCCGCCGTCCTCCGGACACGTCAGCGACCCCGTGCCGCCCGTGGGCATGATGCGGCCGAGCCAGTTGTCGCCGCGCAGCGTGCGGTCGTCGGTGCCGCAGATCCCGCACTGGCCCGGGTCGCCCACGGACTGCACGCCCCCCCGCTGCAACGCGACCCGCTTGAGCCTCGCCGACGTACCCGTCGTCCCAGGACCCGCGAACACCTCGAGCAGCACCGAGCCGCCGTTGAAGTACGCGCTGCTGTCGCCCCACATCTCCATCGCCGCCGCGTCCAGCTCCTGCACCTCGCCGTCGAGCAGCGAAGTAACCCGCACCATCGACCCCGGCGGCAACGAAACCTCCTCGAAGTACAGCCGCAGCCACGCAGCCTCCGGCACCGCAATCACCTCCGAGTACACCTGCACCACATCCGCGCCGGGATTCGCCGTCGACCCAACCCCACCGGGAAACGTGATCGTCTCTCCGATCGTGGTCCCGCCGGCCCCCTGCCCCCACGCCGAACCGGCGGACAAGGCCAGACCAAGGAGTGCAATCTTGAACACGCTGCGCATACACGATCTCCGTTGAACGATCGCGGGCCAACCAGACGCCACACGCCCTGGGACCCACCATCCGGGTGTTGCCCCCCCAAGCGGGCAACCCAACCCACGCGTCTCAGGAAAATCCAAAAAACAACGCGGCCTCCTCGGGAGGCCGCGCTGCGTTGCATGCTCATTCAAATCGTGGCTTACCAGTCGCCGCCGCCGCCGCCATCGCCGCGGCCACCGCCGCCACGACCGCCGCCGCCGCCACGCCAGCCACCACCACCGCCCCCGCCCCCCCCACCCCCGCCCCCCCCCCCCCCCCAAATCTAACAAACATGAAAGGGAGAATAAATGTAGAGCTGGACTAATGGAGAAATGGAGGCCGCGAGGCCGGCCATCCCCCTTAAAGAATGGAGAAGAGGGGGCCGCCCCTGGCGGCCGCAGAGAC
>JBIKMF010000306.1:0-5292 GCA_044359425.1 Phycisphaerales bacterium | reverse complement strand
ACCCTCATCGTCGAGCCGTCCCTGATAGGTCAAGACCCCCGGGGGCAGCGCGACGGTCGTGGTGAGCAGGCCCGTGGTCGGCGTTCCTTGATACGACCCCGCGCGGATCAGGTACGTCCCGGCTTCCAGCGTCAACACCAGTCGCGAGGCGCCACCGGCCGAGTACGGCGGGGTGCACGAACCGCCGCCGTCGTCGTTGCTCGCGATGATCGCGCCGCCGCACCCGCTGAGCACCTCGATGAGCGGGTCGCCGACTATCGCGCACGCCTGCAGGGTCAAGGTCGTCGAGTTCTGAACGTTGAGCGAGTACCAGTTGCCCTGCGGCTGAGCCGCAGAGACCACGAGCTCGTTCCCGCGCGTGTCGTTCGCGAGAAGCTGCGTCGCCCCGGAGCACGTCGCGTTGCCATCCGCGAGCGGCGCGGCAACGCTCAGCCTGCTGAGCGCCATGGTGTAGCTCGCGGTCGGCGTGCTGAACCAGCCGGCAACGATCAAGTATTCCACGCCGGCCTGAGCGTCAAACTCAAGCTGCGACTGGCCCGAGCAGAAGTCATCGTTGTTCGCGACGACACTCCCCAGAAATGGTGCCGCACACGAACGAGTGACCGAGATGATGGTGTCCTGCGTGGTCAGTCCGCACGTGGTCAGGCGGTACCGGTGTCCGGTTCCGACGACGCGGAAGACGCGTGCATCCCTGATCTGCGGGCCACCGGCGGTCACCAGCACGCCGCTCCCCGTGGGGACGCTCAGCGTGGTGCTTGAGGTGGGCAACGCGGTCACGGTCGACGGCCCCGGGCAGAGCTGCGCGTCGCTCCCCCTCGCCATCATCGCGCACAGCACGCCAAAGCAGGTCACAACACGCAGCAGCAGGTTGGTCTTCATGAGCCACTCGTTCCGGTGCACGCGAGCCCCGACCCCGCTCCGCCGCGAGACAAGCCCGTGGATTTCTTCGGCAAATCTAGAGCAAGCCATTCCCGATGTCGAGCGCGATCCGGTCCAATTTCGCCCCCGTCGGGTTCTCGGGCGTCGCGAAAATCGGACCCGCCGGGGTTCAGGGGGCCACATCCACAATCTGCATCCGGTGCTTGCCCGCCCCTCTTGGCACCCGACCCTGGGGACAGCCGCCACGGGCCGTACGCCCAGAAGTCATGCCCCAAAAGTGCCGATTGTCCGGAACCGGATAATAGGATATAATCGGACAATGAGCACGGCAGGCCCAGACGGGCAACCCATCTCCGAAGGCGACATCCTGTCCCGGCTGCGTGCCGGCCATGTCGCCGTCCCGCCGCTGGTCCTCACGTGGACCGCCGCCGGCCGTACTCACGGGTGCGACGCGATCGCGAAGGTCGCTTGGGCCAGCGAGAGCTTCCGCTTCCTCGCCGAAATCAAAGCCCGCAGTACGCCCAAGGTCTTCGCCGCGGCGATCGCTCACGCGAGGGCAATGTCCCGGAAGACCCGCGACAACCCGATGGTTGTGCTCCCCTATCTGGCCCCGGAGAAGCTTGAGGAGCTCGAGCGAGAGCAGGTCAGCGGCATCGACCTGTGCGGCAACGCACTCGTCGTCGTGCCGGGAAAGCTCTTCGTCCTCCGCACCGGCAACGAGAACAAGTTCAAGGAGTCGTTCCCCATTCGAGACGTGTACCGAGGGACAACATCCCTGGTCGCACGGGCGATGCTCCTTCGTTCAACCGCGTCTTCGCTCGTGGATCTCGATCGGTTCATCCAGTCACGCGGGGGTGCTGTCACGCTCACGACGATCTCCAAAGCCCTTCGACGGATGGAAGACGATGTGCTGATCGAACGAAAGGGCGGATGGGCCCGGCTCCTGCAACCCGAAGCACTCCTCGACAAGCTCGCCGCGGCCTTCCGCCCGCCCAGGGTCAGGAGTCGCTTTGTAGGGTCGACCGGCCTCGACCGCGAAGCCGTCGGCCGCTGCATCGCGGATGCCAAGCTCTCGGCCGTCCTCTCCGGGCAATCCTCAACGGATCGGTACGCCGTCATGGGGCGAGAAGACCGAATCAGCATCTACTGCCGATCGATCGCCCTCGCCCAGAACGCATTCGGATCGGCCTTGAAAGCGGGGGATCGCTTCGCCAACATCGAACTCATCGAGACCGATGATCCCGGCCCATACTTTGACCTCCGGTGGAGCGGCGCCGTGCCTTTCGCCTCCCCGATTCAGACCTTCCTCGAACTCGCCGCAGGCGACAAGCGAGAGCAGGAAACCGCGGAGCAGGTCCGGCGACTTATCCTCTCCGAACTCCAGCGGCCCGAGACGCGATCATGAACGGACCTGATCCACTGAAGCAGACGCTACTCGACCTTCACGCCATCCTGGGGTCGAGCATTCCACTCGTGCTTGGCGGCGGTTACGGTCTGTTCCTCAGGCAGGACGACCTCCAGCGAAAGGGTGCTCGTACGCTCTTTGCCGCGCACGTGATGCCGGACAATCGAACCACGCAGGACATCGACCTCATTCTTCGGACCGAAGTCGTCGTGAGTGACGCCGGCATGAGGATGGTTCGACACGCGCTCGACTCCCTGGAGTTCAAGCCCATCCCGGGGAATGAGTACCTCCAGTTCAGCAAGGCCATGCAGACCGCGGGCGAGGTCAAGATCGACCTCATGGTCGGGCCGCTCGGCGATCTGTTTGACGCCAAGACGGTCAAGAAGGATGCCCGCCGGGTCCGCCCGAGAGGTTTCGCAAGCCTTCACGCTCATCCCCTCGAGGAAGCGGTCGGCGTTGAAGAACATCTCTCCACAATCACGCTCATGGGGAAACGGAGCGATGGAAAGGACCACGTTGCCGAGGTGTTCGTCGCGCAGCCCTTCACCTACCTGCTGATGAAGCTCCTTGCGTTCCGAGACCGCGTAAACGATCGTGCCAAGGATCTCGCACGTCATCACGCGCTCGATATCTACCGGATCGTTGGCCTTATCACACAAGAAGAGGACCAACTCGTCCGCGACATGGCCGCGAAACACCGCAACCATCCCAAGGTACTTGAGGCCAGAGCGGTCGTCGCAGATTCGTTCAGCCGTCCCGACGCCCTCGGCATCCTCCGGCTGCGCGAGCACCCGCTCGCCAAGAAACAGGCGATGATCGAACAGCTCATCGCAGAACTCACCGCCATCCTGCCCCCACACCCGATCGACGCCGCGGCCCCTTAGCCGACATCACTGTTCGACTCGAGCTCGCGCGCCCCGCCGCCGGTCCCCGTCACCTCGCCCCCACATCCACAATCTGCATCCGGTGCTTCCCCGCCCCTACATCCACCGACGAATACCCCACCGCACGCACCGGCCCGCCCGTGAACACGTGATCGATCGCCACCAGCGGATACTCGCGGTGCCACGTCGGCTCCGGCCCGTATCCCGCCTGCTCGTACGCATGCACCAGCCCGCCCACCACATGCTCAAGCGACGCCGAGCCCCGAGGCGTGTTGAAATCACCCGCGATGATGTCTGCAGCGGGGAACCCCTTCGGTGCCTCCACCTCTTCGTCCAGCCCGCCCTTCCCACGCACCATCACCGGGCCGCTGAACCCGTTGATCGCCGCCGCCGCCTGCTTCATCATCGTCTGACGCGACAGGTTCACGTCCGACGGCAGGTCGACCACCCACACCACGATCGGCCTCCCGTACTCCGCCGTCGCGTCGAACTCCACGAACATCGCCTGACCGCGATCAACCGACGGCTTGCCGTCGAAGTACCGCGCCTTCGCCCCCTCGATCTCCAGCGACGTCCCGCCCCACCTCAGCACCGGCCACGGGCCAAAGCACGCCAGCCGCCCGTACCGCTGCGCATCGCTCCTGTCGCCGCCCACCGCTTCGCGGATCACTTCCCACTTGCAGTACGCCGCCGGATTCGCGATGCACACGATCGTCGGATGCACCCCCGCGATCTTCTCCGCGTAGTCGTCCATGAAGTCCGTCGCCGCGTTCCAGAACACCACCCGCTGCCCCCCCTGCGACTGCGGCGGCGGCTCCAGCCACCGCAGCCCGTTCGTCTCCGCGATCAACGCGTGCCCGATCATCGCCACGCACGCCGCCCCGACCACCCGGCGCGTCTTCAACGCCACCCGCGGCAAACGAACAAACTCGATCGGCTTGTCCGCCTCGGGCGCAAAGCTCGAGGGCAGGTACGGCTGGCCCATCAGCGCAAACAGCCAGCTGAAACTCACCAGCAGCACCGCCACCAGCCCGTACACCAGCGACGGTACCCAGTACACGAACTGCATCACGTACACGCGATCCGTCACCGCACGGCCGAGCGCCCACGCCGCAACCACGATGCCCGCGAGCACGATCAGCAGCCAGGAGATGTGTCGAAAGTTCTGTCTGAGCACGCGCGCACCACGAAGTGCCCACAGTGTACCACGTTCGGGGCATTACGCACGCTGTGCTTCAACCCCGCCCGGGTACGAAATCCGCCCGTGGTACATACTGGCCACCGTCCGCGAAACCGAGTCGCAGATCAGGTTCAAGTCCCGCAGGGTGATCTCGCAGTCCTCGAACTGCCCGTCCATCAGCCGCTTGTTCGCGATCCCCCGCACCAACGACTCGATCCGCGACGGCGTCGGGTCCGACATCGCCCGTGCCGCCGACTCCACCGCGTCCGCCACCATCAAAATCGCCGCCTCCCGCGTTCTGGGCTTCGGTCCGTGATACCGATACTCAAACTCGTCGGGCACCTGCGACTCGTCCCCCTCTTCGCCCCGTGCCTCATCCGCCCTCCGCTTCGCGCGGTGGTAGAAGAACTCCACCAGTGTTGTCCCGTGGTGGCTCTCGATGAAGTGCTGGATGTTCCGCGGCAGCTTGAACTCCCGCGCCAGCTCCATCCCGTCCTTCACATGCCCGATCACGATCAGCAGACTCATCGCCGGGCTCAGCTTGTCGTGCCTGTTGAACCCGCCCGCCTGGTTTTCGACGAAGTACTCGGGCTTGTTCATCTTCCCGACGTCGTGGTAGAGCGCTCCAACGTACGCCAGCAGGCTGTCCGCCCCGATCGCCTCCGCTGCCGCCTCCACGATCGAGGCCACATTCAGCGAGTGGTTGTACGTGCCCGGCGCCCGCAGCTGCAGTTCCCGCAACAGCGGCTGCTTCGGATCTCGCAGCTCGATCAACGTCATGCCCGTCGTCACCCCAAAGACCCGCTCGATCAGCGGCAGCAGGAACAGCGTCGCGCCCCCGCCCAGAATCACCGCCGCGCCCGCCATCGCCGCGTCCGTGATGCTCTCCATCAGCGAGTCCTCGCTCAGCGGCCGATCAATGAAGCTGATCACCAGCGTCGCGA
>JBIKMF010000305.1:0-5302 GCA_044359425.1 Phycisphaerales bacterium | reverse complement strand
GTCTTCGATCTTGACATCTGCCCGAAACGCCGCGAGCGCGCCAGCAACCGACGGGTTCGTCCTGGCAAGCTCGTTGGCCTGCGCGATGGACATCTCCCTGGCGGTAATACCCGCACGCTCCTCGACCACCATGCCCGACCCCGGCACGATGAGCCGGCCCGGCCCGCGCGAGTCCGCCTCGCTCCCCTGCTGCTCCCCGAGCCGCTCCCACGTCTCGACCATCTGCCGCGAGAGCTCGAGCTGCCCCGCGTCGACGAGGGACTGCATCCGCAGCCACGGCACCGTGAGCGCAACCAGCACGATCAGGACAATCGCCCCGCCGAAGAGCAGAAGGCACTTGGTGGCTAGGTTCAGGCCGCGTCTCATCGGGGGAACGTTAGCCCGCGATCACCCCCGGCGATCCCGCAAGCCCTCCCCACGGCCGCGGCGTATTCGGACGTTTCGTCGCGCAGTCCCCCCTGCCCCGCAAACGATGGGATGCCTCGCCGCGGCCCCCCACCGTTCCCTCCGCCGAAGATCCCCGATACGCAAAGACAGGCGGGCGCCCGAAAGCGCCCGCCCGTTGCTGTTCTGCTGGCAAACGCCAGTGTTGTGTGGGTCAAACCGATCCCGATCAGCGGCGGCGACGCGCGGCCAGCAAGCCACCGAAGCCCAGCAGTGCCGCGGCACCCGGGGCCGGAACATAGATATCCGAGTTGAATCCGTTCTCGGAGATGAGGCCGTCCTCGTCGCTCACGATGTAGCCGGGCTCGACGAACTGGTCCCCGCCGCGCGGGCCGAATCCGTTGGCCGCGCGCAGCGAGAAATCGGTCGTCAGGCGAGCCTGCACGAACGACTCCGTAGCGCCGCCCGCGGAGTTCGCGTTGTCATAGATGCCCGACACCAGCGACGACAAGTCCACGTCGATGCTGAGATTCTTGGTGCCATCGATGGGCCGCCAGGTCTGCTCGACGGAGAAGGTGAACACCTGGCCCATCTGATTGAACGTGGCCGCGCCGAGGCTGCCGGTCGTGGTGATGCGGGGCGTCTGGCCCCCGAACTGGAAGTAGTGGTACGCATCCTGACGCGAGTCAGAACCGAAGCTGGACGAGATCGTCAAGTCCTGCTGCACACCGTCAAAGGACCCCGAGTTGAAGTTGCGCTGGATGAGCGTGTCCAGCTCCAACCGGAAGGACCACACCATCCGCACCGGCTGGGTCAGCTGAAAGGCGCTGCCCAACGGGTCGATGCCCACCGAGATGTTCCGCAAGTTAAACGTCAGGTGCGACCTGCTGGAGAACGTCGCCGCGGCAGAGGGGTTCAGGGCGAAGTCGTTGTGCAGGATGTTGGAGGTCGAGGCCTGCAGGAACTGCATCGCGTTCGGACGGCCCGGGACGTTCGCCGGGGCATACGCGGTGACCTGCGTAGCCGCAGAGAACCCGTTGCCGTTGTTGTGCGAAGAAGTCTGGCTCTCCGCCACGCCGCCAGTCCGGGTCGAGTAGTTCCACGGGGTCGAATCGAGGATCTGCGAGGTGCCGCTCGGGCGCTCAACCCGCCGGTTGCGGATGAGCTCGGCCGAGAGGTTCGGGGAGAGCTGAGCCGCGGCGGAACCCGCGATGGCTGCGATGGCGAGCAGGCAAGTGACACGGACGAACGGGCTCTGCGACATGTGCTTCTCTCCTGTTGATGCGATGGCATTACGCCAGCGCGCACGACACCTCGCCCCAGCAGCAGCCGGGAACGGCCCCTCGCCCCGGCAACACGCCGGCGGCGCGCCACGACTATCTCAGCCGATGGCGATAGGTTGGTGAGTCTTGTCTCTTGTGTGACTCGCACGGGCGGTCGTGCCGAGTCAGTTCGAAATCCGCCCCGCAATCCCGCCACGCGGAAACACGGTTTCGGGTTGTTTTTCTCGGTCGCTCCCCGACCGGCCACCCAGCCTCCGCCTCGCGGGATCGAACCCGCGATCGCAAGTCCACCGTTTCGAAGCACTTACGAAACGGCCTATCATTCGCCCCCCATGCCACAAAAGACCGTCTACCTCGAAACCTTCGGCTGCCAGATGAACGAGCTCGACTCAGAACTCGTCGCCGGCCAGCTCCGCGCACTCGGGTATCGCTTCGTCAACTCCGCCGATGGAGCCGACGTGGTGCTCTACAACACCTGCTCCGTCCGCGAGCACGCCGAACAAAAGGTCTGGAGCCGCCTCGGCGAACTCGCCGAGCGCAAGCTCGAACAACCCCAACTCGTCGTGGGTGTCCTGGGGTGCATGGCCGAGCGCGACGGCACCGACCTCGTGAAGCGCATGCCCGTCGTCGACGTCATGTGCGGGCCCGGCGAACTCGACAAGCTCCCCGGCCTCCTCGACAACGCGGTCCGCACCCGCGACTCCATGACCCTCTCCGACGAACTCGTCTCCGCCAAGCAGATCGCGCTGCAGGGCGGCAGCAGCCGCCGCAGCTCGACCCTCGCCGCCGCGGAAGACACGCTCGAGATGCTCGACCTCTCGCGCTCCGTCTCTCCGATCGACGAGGACTCCCCGCGCCGCCGAACCGCGTACGTCAGGATCACCCGCGGGTGCAACAAGTTCTGCACCTACTGCGTCGTGCCCTTCACGCGCGGCGCCGAAATCCACCGGCCGCCCGAGCACATCATCGACGAATGCCGCAAGCTCGCCGACACCGGTGTCATCGAGATCACCCTCCTCGGCCAGACGGTCAACCACTACCGCTTCGAACACGGCGCGGCGGTCACGGTCAACGGCGTCCTTCAGCCGCAGAAAGGCCGCGCGTACACCGGCGGCCATCGGCGCGACCCCTTCGCCGGCAACCAGGTCACCACCTTCGCCGAACTGCTCCGCCGCATCCACGATGAAGTCCCGGAGATCCAGCGACTCCGGTTCGTCACCAGCTACCCACGCGACTTCGGCGACGACGTGCTCGAAGTCATCCGAGACCATCCCCGCATCTGCCGCTACCTGCACGTTCCCGCCCAGTCCGGCAGCAACCGCATGCTGCAGACGATGAACCGAGGCTACACCGTCGAGGAATACCTCGAGTTCCTCGATCGCGCCCGCTCCTTCCTCGATCAGCCCGAGATCAACCGCCCCCTCACGCTCAGCGGCGACTTCATCGTCGGCTTCCCCGGCGAAACCGACGAAGACTTCGAGGCCACCAAACGCCTGCTCGTCAAGGCCCAGTACAAGAACGCCTTCATCTTCAAGTACTCGCCCCGCCCCGGCACCGTCGCGTTCGACAAACTCCCCGACGACGTGCCCGAGGACGTCAAGCGCCGCCGCAACAACGAACTCCTCGCCCTCCAGAACGACGTCTCCGACCGCCTCAGCGCCGAACAGATCGGGCGCGAGTACGACGTCATGGTCGAGGGCATCAGCCGCAAGTCGCTCAGGAAAACCGGCCTCACCAAGAGCAAGCTCAAGAGCGCCGGCTCGGTCGCCATCACCATCGGCGGCCGTTCGCTCGCGAGGCAAGAACTCGCCGCGACCTTCGCGACCTCGGAAGACCAGGCCGTTCAGTTCTCGGCCCGCACAGACGGTGACCTCATCGTCTTCTTCGAAGCCCCGGGCGCAACCGCGGAATCCCTCGTCGGATCCATCGTGAAGGTCCGCATCGTCGCCGCGGAAAAGCTCTCGCTCCACGGCGAGCTGATCTGATCCCCGTCACTCGTCGAAGCGCTCCTTCGCCCTCCGCTTCGCAGCCATCAACCCGCCCTCCGAGGGCTCGCTCGGCGCCGCCGGCTTCTCGGTGATCGGCGCCGGACGCGGCGCTTCCCCCGGATCCTTTCGCATCCCGGCCAGCTTCCTCGCCATCCGCTCGTCCCGCGCTTTCTTCGCGAGTGCTCGCGCATCCTCCTCACCCAGCGCAATCGCAGGCTCCATGCCCGCCGAGCCATGCTCGAGCTTCATCGCCAGCCCCGCCGCCAGCCCCGCCCCAGCCGCGGGCGCGGCAGCGATCTCCCGGCGCCCCGGCAGCCAGCGGTCCCACGCGACGCGACGCACCGTGATGTCGAGCAACACCAGCGCGAGCAACCACGGCAGAACAGCCTCCGCGAGCGGGATCGAGACCTCGCGCGCCTTGATCTGCGACCGGTCGTAGAGCTTCGCCGCGCGAGGATTCATCGGATCAAGCACCCGCCCACCCGTCCGCGCCGCCAGCGCTTCGAGCAGCGACGCGTTGTCCGAGAGCGACCGATACTCCGCACCCCGCGGCGCGGTGGTCCCGACGACAACCGGCCGCAGCCCTCCTCGACCCGCGCCCTCCGCGGAAATCACCGCCACATTCGCGCCCGGCGTCGGGTCCGTCACCGAAGCCTCGTAGCGCCCCGGCGCGCTCTGCGCGAGACGCACCTCGCGTCGCTCGCCGCCACCACCGACGATCGTGGCCCGAACGGTCAAACCGTCCAGAGTTCCACCCTGCGCATCCGCCGCGTCCATCCGCAGACGAAGCACCCCGTTCTCAACGCGTGCATCCGCCTCCAGCCCCTCCGACGCCGCCGGTCGAGCGGTGAGCCGCATGATCTGCGTCCAGATGACGGAGTAGCCATCCCACGCCTTCCAGTACTCGGCCCATCGATCGGCGTCGGACGTGAACGCGACCACCTGGCCAAGACCAGCATTCCAGTGCGCCAGCAGCGGCTCGCCCTCCGGCGAAAGCATCGCGTTGACGACCGTCGGCTCCGTTCGCACCCCCGCGAGCGAGAGTCCAAGCAGCGGCGGCGGCTGCGAGATCCCCGCGATCATCGGCGACCCAACGGGATTCACAACAGGACGGAACTCGACCTCGCGCACAAGCGGCTGCCGCTCAACGCGCACCGCCTTGAGGAACACGCGGGGCAGCACGTTGGGATCGCGCACCTGGTAGTACTTGCCGCCGCCCTCTCGCGCGATCGCGTTCAGCACCTTCGCATCGGCGCCATCACCCACTCCGATCGTCGTGATACGAATGCCCTCCGCCGCGATCTGCTTGGCCATCCCCGGGAGCGCCTCGGAGTTCACCGACTGGCCGTCGGTCATCACGACGATGTGCCGCACCTTCGCGGTGTTCTTGCGGAGCATCTCGTGGGCGATCTCGAGCCCGGGCGTCACGTTCGTGCCGCCGTCCGGGGTGATCGACCGGATCGTCGCCGCGGCTCCCTGCGGGTCACGGTTCGACCCCATCGGCACCAGCGTGTACGCGTCCGAGTTGAACACCACCACGCCGATCATGTCGCGGGCGCCCAGGCTCGTCACCGCCAGCGCCGCCGCCTCGTTGGCGATCTGCTGCTGGGTGAACGAAGACCCCGAAACGCGATGCCCCATGCTCCC
>JBIKMF010000304.1:0-5303 GCA_044359425.1 Phycisphaerales bacterium | reverse complement strand
AAAGCCTCGCTTCCACCACCGGCTACTGCCTTGCAGCCCTCACGGGCTGCGGGGGAGGGGCGGGTCCACTGCGAGTTGGGGGCGGAGTTGTGGTGTCGGGGGTGCAATGAAGACGCGGCTGGAAAGCCGCGGGAACTCAGCGGCTAGAAAGCCGCTGCCACGGCGGCGGGTTGTCGTGGCACCGGGGGCGGGGGGGACGCGGAGGGGCGGGTGGGCGTTGTGGGGTCGGGGGGCCAACCTCACGCCGGAGGCGTGCGAGAGCGTTTGGGCGGGGAGGCAAGGGTCACCGCCGCGGTACGTGCTGCGGGCTGGCGTGGCGGGAATGAAAGCACCCCGCGTGGGCGCGGGGTGCGGGGGGAATCGGGATGACTCGTTGAGGGTCAGTCGATCTGTTCGACGAAGTCCTCGAGGAAGGTGAGGGCGTCGTCGGAGGTGACGAGTTCGTCGCCGTTGTAGTCGGCGAGGGGGGCAGCGTCGGAGTAGGCGTTGGAGAAGTCGCCGAGATCCGCCGCGGTAACTGTGCCGTCGAAGTTGATGTCGGCCCCGGTGGGGGTGCCGATTGCTGCCTCGCCCGGGGGAGGAGTCGTGCCCGAGGCGCCGATGGTCCCGCAGTAGTTGAGAGCCGACCACCCAGCCAACTGCACAAGATCCCACCTTGACTTGAAGCTACGAGCGGATGAGTTCGTGTGAACGAGGAGCACTCTCGCCTTGCCGCCCGAGTTGACGAAGTCGTACTGCGGGGGATCACCCGGGAGCGGCGGCTGGAACGGGACCGTGATTTCGCGGCGGAAGGAGAGATCGAGATCGGGATTGTCGCAGGCGGGGAAGCGGTAGCCGTCGGGTTCGACGGTGCTGATCTCGACGTTGACCCAGCCGGGGGGCGAGACCTGGGTGCCCCAGTTGTAGAGATAGACCATTCCTTTGAGGCCTTCGAGACAGAAGGTCGCGCCGCCGTGCGGGGTTGGGAGCGTGCTGGGATGCTCGGTGGCAACGACGTCGCCCTCGATGACCAGACGAAGGCCGTGGAAAATCTCGTCGGAGTTCAGCGGAAGCCCCCCGAAATCGACGACGATCGCGGTCGTCGCCTTCCCGTAGTCAGATCCCGTCGCTGAATCGATGTCGTATGTCCGGGCGGCACCATTGGCGAGGTCGGGCGTCGTGTTCTGGACCCGTTCGATGACCGCGTTGGCCGCGGGCGTGCCGATCATCGTCGTCGCGAGCGCATAGGTGACCCGGTACACCTCGTCGTACACGTCGCGGGCGCAGTTGCGCCAACTCATCTGATTCATCTTCATGTTGAAGACCTGGATGCGAGGGATCTCCTTGGACCGCATGAGCATCAACTCCCGCCTGAAGTAGTCGCGGGTGGGATAGACGACCTCGATTCCGCCATTTTCTTGGGGGTTCCCATTAGGGATGCCGATCCCGGTGGCATCCGATGGTGGGGCGATCCACGGCGCCATCTCGGCGCCGGAGACGCCGCTGAAGTTCATGGAGTCGAGCGTGAACCGGGCCTCGCGCAGCGTTGCGTCCCAGCGGTCCTCCTGTCGATTGGGGTGCGATGGCGGCACGTACAGATTCGTCTGGGTATGTGCCGCGTGCGCCGGCGCGGACGGGGCGGGAACCGGATAGAAGACCGGCGAGTGGATGTTGGCGGTGGTGCTGCGGTTGTGGTCCTGTTTCCACGCGGCAACGGGCGTGTTGTTCCCAACCCCGCCCCCGCTTCCCGAGCGAACGGTGTACGGGTACTTCTTGCACTCGTCGCAATAGAAATCCCCCACAGTGACTGCCTGGTCGACGTTGCCTTCGATCGCGCCGAGCCAGCCGTCGCGGCTGGGCAGGAGGTCGCCGAGTTTCTCCGCTCGCCTGCCGTGCCACCCGAATCGCTCGGTGGCGGAGTTCGCGCGGTTCTCGGCTCGGAAGTCGCCGTAGTTCGCGATGGGGAGGTTGGGCAGCGTGAGCGTGACGTTTGAGGCGGGGTCCCAGTCGTGCTTCCAGATCGGGTCGTACGCAGCGTACCAGAGGGCACCATCGATGGCCCGCTCGCCGAGCTGGTTGAACCAGAGACCGTATTCGCGGTTGCGGATAGCCTGCATCGGCTCCTGAGGGTCGATGCCGAGGTGCGGGATGCCAATGAGCGGTGTCGCGGGCAAGTCAGGCCAACCGAACGCTTGCGTGGCGGCGTCCCATGCATCATCGAGAGACTGCGAACCGGGGGCTTGCGGCACGACATCCGGGATCGGTGCGCCCCACCGACCATCGGTTTGCAGCGACCTCGCCCACGCGGCCCACTCGGCGCCGTCGCCACCCAGCGTGATCTCCGTGTCGAAGTACATACCGCCGCGAGGAATCGGCATGGCGTCTTCGCCTGCGATCCACTCATCAAGAGCAGCCTCCATCCATGGGCGGGCTCCGCGGTGCGACCACGGCGCGTTGGGATCGCCGTTGCCCATGAGACGTTGGCGCATCCAAGGGTTCACATACTGGGTTACTCCCGCCGCCTGCCCCGGCGGCATGGCGTCGACGCCGCCGACCCAGAACTCCGTGGGCGAGTCGACGACCGGTTCCGCGATCTTCTCAGTGTTACCGCCAAAGTTGAATACCTGCACGGCCAAGCGGGCGTGGTACTCTTCAAGCTCGCAGGTGGTGAAGCCGGTGACGAGGAGGTTGTAGTAGGCCCTGGCACGCTCCTTGAACGCGGATGGGGCGGCGGTGGAAGCATTTGCGAAAGAGAGTACGTTTACCGGAAGCATGGGGACAAACCTCGCGTCCCAGTCATACCCGTGCGGCCACCAGTTGTCGTACTGACCGGATCCAAGGGGCTGGTACGGCTGAATGAAGATGGTCGGCCGGTCGCTCGTTGGCGGCGAGAGATCCGCGCCCCCGGGCGGGCACCCGATCTGCGCGAAGCAAGAAACCGCACACCCGGCGACTGCGGACAGAGTGATAGCATGGCGACAACGCGTTCGCATGGAACCTCCGCGAAACTCAGGAACACACCGTGATTACCGCCGGCGGCTCACGCCGAGCGCCGACGCACAGAGCAACACAGCCAGCCCGCCGGGGGACGGGATGACAGCGAGCCAGCCTTCAAGCTGGTTTGAAGAGTTCACGCTCCAGCCGAGGATTCGTGTTCCGTCGTCCGAGATCCCAACCACCTCGTTTCGGAACCCGATCACCGAGAGGTCGGCGGGGACCGTGACGCCGATCGAGACGAGATAGGCATCAAGACGGTGCATTCCTGTCGATGCTTCCCACAGATAGCCGTCACCGACGATGATGCTTCCGTCATTGTTCATCGCGCGCGGCACGCCACCCGTAGACCTGCTGGGATCAAGCTGTTCGATCCTGCCATCTGCGGCCACGCGGACCGGGTAGCCTCCGGGCTCGGTGCCCCCCATCCACTGCCCGTCGGTGCTGATTGAGTCCAAGCGGCGGAGGGACGGGTAGACGGTGTAGCCAGCGTCTTGGCTCCACCGGAAGGGAACGACCGAGCCGATCGGGACATTCTCGCCGAAGCCCACCACTACCGAACCATCGAAGTTTGATGCGATCGCGCGGCCGCGGGTCTCCCCGCCCGGGACCGGGCCCATGCTGACGAAGCCGGTTTCGGCCGTCCAGCGAACCGGAACGCCGATAGAAGAGAGACCGATGACCGTCTCCGACCGGCCGACGATCACCCGCCCGTCGCCGCTCACATCGTGCGTGATCGTGTCTCTATACCCCGAGTAGCGGCCGAGATCCGCCGGTACCTCGCCCGAACGCCAAGAACGTCCGGAGTACCCAGCCGCCTGAGGATGGTACCCCCAGCCGCAGGCAACCTCGCCGGTCGCAGACAGTCCTGACCAAGCAATCACAGGGGCAGCCGGCTGAGCTGGGGTGAGCACGAGTCCTCCTGCATGACTCCACTCGAAACTCCAGGCTGGCATGCCAGCACCGTTCGGTGTGGCAGTGCCGATGATCCGACTTCCATCACCGCTGATGGCCCCCGGTCGCGATTCGATGAACCCTGCGGGCACGCCGAAGCGGTAGAACCCGACCGGGATGTCCTGCCCGATCGCGCTCCCAACCACCCCACCCGCAACCGCCATCAGAACCAGTGTGCGCAGCATCAGCGTTCTCCTTGAAGAGGGTCCAACGAGAAGGTGCAGCATGGCGGCGAGGAGTGCCAGTAATCCGGCGGGATATTCGGGGCAGCCGCTACAGATTGGCGACGAGTGGCGAACGGGGGCCTTCCCCAACCCGAACGGAGGTAGGTATTGAGGGGGAGATGTGGGGAAGGTGGGAATCACGAGAGCTCCGGGGCTACGGCCCTGGGGTGGGACGAAACGGGATTCGCCTGCCGCGCTCTCGTGTGCTCGCGGCGGGTGTGTGATGATACTACCGGACGCTGGGTTGGGATGCGAGTAGGAGTGGTGAAGTTAGAACGTTGTGAAGTGGTCGAGCGGCGGAGTGCAAGGTCAGACGTTGTGGGAAGAGGTGGCAGAGAGTGGTCGAGCGGGTGCGTTGTGTGTTTCGGCTTGGCGTTGTGGCTGGACGCCCGGGGCTCGCGCCCTGGGCTTGCGTATGTCCGCACCTTTGGTGCTCGCGGTTGAGATGGCGGAGGGTGTGGGTGGTTGGGAAGGGTGAGTGCGTCCGCCCTTCGCCGGGCGGAGTGGAACTAAGAGGGCTTCCGGTGGCTTGCTCGCAGGGCTCGCTGCGCCACCGGCAACCTGCGTGCGCCCGAAACGGGCGAAGAGGGGTGCGTGCGCTGTGTTGTTTGGCGCGGCGTTGTGGGGTCGGGGGACCAACCGCACGCCGGAGGCGTGCGAGAACGCTTTGGCTGGAAAGCCAAAGCTACCTATCGAGGTCTTGTTCAATCTGTTTGCGCACGTCCGGCGGGAGCGCGGCGAGGGAGCGGGGGGATTTCTTTCGGCGCGGGGTTGAGGTTGGGAGGCCTCGGTGGTGTTTGGATGCCGCGCAGAGGGCGATGGCGAGGGCGTCGGCGACGTCCGGGGGTTTGGGCGTGGACTCGAGGCGGAAGTAGGCCTGGATGGCGTCCTGCATCTGGCCCTTCGCGGCGTGGCCGTACCCGGTGAGGCTCTTCTTGATTTCGTTTGGGCGGATCTCGATGAGTTGAAGGCCGGCGTTTTGGACGGCGAGGAGGATGATGCCGCGAGCGTGGGCCATGGTGATGGCGGTGGCGGGGTGTTTGGGGTGGGCGAAGAGTTGTTCGACGGCGACGATGGAGGGTTTGAGACGTGAGAGGAGGAGGCGGAGGTCGCGGTCGAGTTCGGCGAGGCGGGCGGAGATGGAGGTGATGT